>DAOPTN010000010.1:1695-14324 GCA_035349995.1 Candidatus Pacearchaeota archaeon | reverse complement strand
ATTTAACGCAACATTACCTTCTTATCATCGCGACCCCTCACCACTGTCATCGCGAACGAGCGAGCGAAGCGAGCTCGTCGAAAAGAAAATGAAATTTTCTTTGAGAGCCCGAAGGACGTGGCGATCCCGTGGCATTGTTGCGGGCTGCGCCCGGGATTGCCACGGTCGCCCAAAGGCGACCTCGCAATGACAATAAAAAGGGAACTACTTTCTTTTCGACACTTCGCTGCGGCTCGTGTTCTCAAAGAAGTTTACCTCCTTTGGAGTTTACCTTCTTTTCGACACTTCGCTGCGGCTCGTGTCAATGACAATATTATTGTTACGTTAAAAACTTGAATCTACCTATAATTTTAAAACTTTTTTAATTTTTATCAAATGCTCAATAAATCGTTTTCAAAAAATAAATTTAAAATTATTATTAAATAGAAATTGCAAATCTTATTTTTTTTTGTCAATTAAAATTGGGCTATATTATTTTATTAATTATCCAAGCAAAAAGTGCATCTAACCCGCCTAAAAATATAGCCGTAACAATTGATACACTAATTACAAGCACAGTGTTCTTTATTGTCTCCTGACGAGTGGGCCAAGAAACCTTTTTCATCTCAGTTCTCACCTCTGAAAAAAAATTAGGAATCTTTTTAAAAAAATTACTGATATTCATAATTGCCAACGAATTTACTAATTTATTAGACGAATTTTTATCTTGTCCATCGCTTCACTCTTGAAGGATCTGTGGATCAACATAAACTCGTAATGATTATTGTATCTTATTTTAAAAAACCCCTTACGGGGACTCTTATTATTATATTTTAAGTCTTTTAATATAAAAGTCAAGCCCAATTAGAAAAATTAAGATAAAGGGTGAGACAACTTTCTTACTACTCGATAAAAATTATACCAAAAATTAGAAAAAACAAAATCTTCCCCCCGGGGATATTCAATTTCTTCTCCTCCAAATCCTTTTTTAAAACGAGTAAGCCCTGGCCATTTTTCTTCATCAATCCCCCAGAAATCATAGCTCTCACACCCTTTATTTTTTGCCTCTTTGATTTGAACCCATTGTAAAAGATGAGGAGCCATTAATTTACGATATTTATAGTTTGATGCGCCGTGAAGATAAATTGCCTGCTTGCCAAAAAATATAACAAGATTAGCAGCAATAACCTTTTTTTTGTACTTTGCCAAAAATAAGTAAGCCCCTGTTTTTTCAAAGATTTTTTGATAATAATTTTTGGGATAAGGCGTAAATTTATCACGACTAGCGGTTTTTTGAATCAACTTGTAAAAATCATCTAAATAATTTTTGGCTTCAGATTGCAAATTATGGGTTTTTATTATTTCTATTCCTTTCTTTTCGGCTAATCTTATATTATATCTTGTTTTTTGGTGAAATCCTTGGAAAATTTCTTGTTCTGTTTTTTTAAGATTTAAAATAAGTGTTTTTTGAGGTTGAAATCTTTTTAACGAGGGCACACCGCCCAGCTCTTTGGGCAAAGCAATAAGCGGCTCGATCTTCAAAAAAATTCCTTTTTCTTCTGAAGCGCGTTTTTTCAATTCTTTTAAAATCAGCTGTAAAATTTCTTTTTTAGTTTTTAAAAAAACACTTCTTTTAAAACAAGGCCCAAAGGGTATATAAAAAAGCGATTTTCCAAAAGAAAAAGTTTCTTTGATGACCTGAACTTGGCTCAAAACCTGATCTTTTTCCCTTACTTCAAAACGCCATACCTTTTTAGATAAGGATTCTTGAACTTCTCCCCATTCAAAACTTTGCAAAAAACTACCATCATTTTCAATGATGAATCTGTCCCATACTTCTTTTTTTTCCTCAAAAAGATTTATTTTCATAAACGCGAACCCGTCGCAAACGGGCAAAGCGTAACAGATGAAGGTAAGCTCCGATCCCTTGCCTTCTCCTAGAAAGGTGAAAGGGAAGGGCGAGAACAAAAACGAAGTTTTTGTGGATCCCTGAAGGAGGCAAGCTTCATCGACTACGCGAGCCCGTTGCAAATGGGCGAAACAAAGTGTTAAAATGGAAGCAAACTTCATTGACTGTACGGACAGTCATAAGGTTTTGCCTTTATTTTTATAAGATTTCAAATTATAATATATATTCTATGAAATTCCAACTCTATTCTCATTTTAAACCAACACTTCCCCAGCAAGAAGCCGTTCACAAGATTGTAGAAAATCTTAAAAGAAATGTAAAGGACACTGTGCTTTTGGGAGTAACTGGATCCGGAAAAACTTTTGTAGCGGCTAATATAATCGAGCAGATTCAAAAACCAACTCTGGTTATTAGTCATAATAAAACCTTGGCTGCTCAACTTTATCAAGAGTTTAAAGAATTTTTCCCAAAAAATGCTGTTCATTATTTTGTCTCATACTATGACTATTATCAACCAGAGGCGTATATTCCTCAAAGCGACACCTATATTGAAAAAGATGCCAAAATCAATGAAGTAATCGATCGCCTTAGGCACGAAGCAACTCAAAGCTTAATGACAAGAAACGATGTAATCGTTGTTGCTTCGGTTTCTTGTATTTACAACATTGGCTCACCGGAAGATTATCAAAATATTTCTTTATTGCTAAAAAAGGGGCAAATAATTCAAAGAAAAGAATTGCTTTTAAATTTGGTGCGTCTTCAATATCAAAGAAATGATATTGATTTTCAACCAGGAAGTTTTAGGATAAGAGGAAATTTAATAGAAATTTTTTCTCCCACTGGCAAAGAAATCATCAGGATAGAATTATTAGGAAATAAAATAGAAAACCTTTCTCGAATTTGCCCTGAATTAAACCGAAAGATACATAGCAATTCAGAAAAAATTCTAGAAATACATATTTTTCCTGCTAAATTCTGGGTAACCCCAAAAGACAAACTGGAGATTGCCCTACAAAATATTCAAAGCGAACTGCAAGAAAGATTAAAAGAATTAAAAAAGCAAGGAAAATTACTAGAAGCAGAAAGGTTAGAAAAAAGAACGAATTATGATATTGAAATGATTAGAGAAACTGGCTGGTGTCACGGTATTGAAAATTATTCCCGGCATCTTGAATTTAGAAAGCCGGGCAGCTCTCCCTTTACCCTCTTGGATTATTTTAACAAATGCCCAAATTTTTCTCTAAACAAATCAAATAAATCTCAAACATCAAAAAGCCACTCAGCATCGTCTGCGAAATACTCGCGAAACTATATTACTTTTATTGACGAATCTCATATCACTATCCCCCAGCTCCATTCAATGTATGAGGGCGACAAACAAAGGAAAAAAACCTTAATTGAATATGGGTTCCGTTTGCCATCAGCGCTTGATAACAGACCTCTTAGATTTGAAGAATTTGAAAAAGAAATAAATCAAACTGTTTATACTTCAGCCACGCCTGGACCATATGAACTTAAAAAGGCAAAAAAAGGAGGAAACATTGTTGAGCTTTTAATCAGACCCACTGGACTTCTTGATCCTAAAATAGAAGTAAGACCAATAAAGAATCAAATCAAAGACGCTATTAAAGAAAGTAAAAAAGCAATCAAAAAAAACGAAAGGGTTTTAATTACTACTCTCACCAAGCGAATGGCAGAAGATTTAGCAGACTATCTTGAAGAACAAGGACTAAAGGTACACTACCTACACTCAGAGATAAAAACACTTGACCGGCCTACTATTTTAAATGATCTGCGTTCAGGAAAATATGATATTGTAGTAGGAATAAATCTTTTGAGAGAGGGGCTTGATCTGCCAGAGGTTGCCTTAATCTTGATCTTAGATGCCGACAAAGAGGGATTTTTAAGAAACGAAACCACTCTTATCCAAACAATGGGCAGAGCTGCCAGGCATCCCAATGGCCGGGTGATAATGTATGCTGAAAAAATTACTGGATCAATGAAAAGAGCGATAAAAGAAGTGGAACGACGACGGAAAATTCAAGCAGAATATAATAAAAAACACCACATAAAACCAAGTCCCATCAAAAAAGAAATTAGAGAATGGGGGTTTGCCCAAGAGAAAAAAGAAATAAAAGATATAAGCGAAATAGCAAAAACAAACGATATAAAAATCCTTAAAAAAGAAATGGAGAAAGCAGCTAAGTCTCTTGATTTTGAAAAGGCAGCCCAAATTAGAGACGAAATTAAAAAACTCAAAGAGAATCCGCTAAATAAATCCACTAAATAAAAAGAACAGAAAAGCACTGATGATGGCTGAGCCAGGAATAGTAAAAACCCAGGTAAGAAGAATTTCAATTACTATTTGCCAGTTAACCTTGGCTTTTCTTTCAATAGCGCCTACCCCGGTTACAGCTGAAGAAATTACCTGAGTAGTGCTTAAAGGAACCCCAGATAAACTTTGAAAAAATACAATAACAGCTGAAGCTGTTTCAGCACAAAATCCATGCAATGGTCTAATTTTATAAATTTTTTTCCCCAATGTTTTAATCACCTTTCGTCCACCAAAAAATGTACCCAGTGCCATAAAAAAGCCTGAACCAAATATCACCCAAAAAGGCACCTTAAATTCACTCAAAAAACCACCAGTCAAAAGAGCAGCAGTAATAATTCCCATTGCGTTTTGAGTGTCGTTCATTCCGTGTGACAAAGCAACGGCTGAAGCAGAAAATATCTGACCAAAGCGAAGTCCCTGAGAGATCTTAAAAGAAGATAGATTAGAAAAGAAAATTTTAATAAACCAAGAAACCCCCAAAATCAAAAAAATACCTAATAAAAAACCTAGGATTGGCGCTACAATCATTCCAATAAATACTTTAAATAATCCGCTTTTTATTAAAACTGAGGGACCTGAGTTTACTAATGCTGCACCTACAAGGCCACCAATCAGGGAGTGAGTAACAGAAATCGGAATGCCAAATTTGGTTGATAAAATTATCCATATAATAGCTCCCACCAGGGCAAAGATTAAAAGCTGCAAAGAAACTGTTTCAGGTGAAACAATCCCTTCACCAATGGTTTTGGCAACCTCGGTGCTAATAAAAGCTCCAAGAAGATTAAAAATCCCTGTTAAAAAAATAGCCCTCTTAAAAGAAAGGGCTCTTGTAGAAACTGTGGTGGCAATAGAATTAGCGCAATCGTTAGCGCCGTTCCAAAAATCATAAGTCCAAGACAAAACAACAATGATAATAATCAAAACCAAAGAAGACATAATAAATTCGTAATGCACTCGTAAATTCTTTGATTATTTAACGGTTTTTAATTAAAATTGATTCAAAAATATTTCCCACGTCCTCGCAACGATCAATCGCTTCTTCCAGGACTTCATAAATTTCTTTTAATTTTATAATTTCAAGAATTTTTTCAGGTGTTATCTGAGAAACATTCATTAATTTTTTCAGGGCAGCGCGGTTTATAAAATCTCCTTCGTTTTCTAAACAATTAATGTCTAAACAAATTTGATGAATGTCTTGCCAATGCTTTTTTACGTTCCTTATTTCTTTTACCCCTTTGTTTATTTTTTTAATTGATTTTTTAATGATTTTAATATAATCGGCAATCTCTTCTGGAAAAGGTTTTGAAATATTATAAATTGTCATTCTATTCACTGCTTTTTCAATTAAATCTATAATGTCATCTAGCCGTTGCCTTAAAAGATCAATATCTTCCCCCTCAATGGGCGTAATAAAACTTTTTCTTAGATTATCAATAATACTATAGCCAATATCATCTGCCTCTTCCTCAAGCTTTTTCATTTTTAAAAACAACGCCTCTAATTCTTGAGGGTTGTTTAAAATTTCACTTAAAAGACAACTGGCTTCTTTTAATTTTTCTGCCTGTTTCTCAAAAAGGGTATAAAAAATTCCGTTTTTGGGAAATAAATCCATAAAATAATCAACGAATTTATACTGATCAGTCTCCTACTCGAACCAAACTCAACTGATATTAAATTTATTCAAAGGAACCCGAGATGAATATATTGCGAATTTATTATATCAAAAATTTGTGGTTTGTAAAATACCGTTTTTTTGAAAAACCTCTAAATTGTACTCGGTAAATCCTTTCATCGCAAATTCAAAAATCTTAACCTTTTTACTGCTCCAATAATTCGTATTTCTTTATAAAAAATAGAGGAGAACTGTTCTCCGTTGTTCGTTTTCCGTTATTACATCGGAATTGCCCCCCCCTCACCTTTATGAAGGTGAGGGGTCGCAATGACAGAGAAACAGAAGGTTTAAAATAATTTTTAAAAGTGACTTATTTTTTTGAACTCTTCTCTTGCAATTTCCCTGTCGTCCCAGGGAATCTTTTTTCCATTTGCAACACACATCCAGGGTTCACATCCCTTACCAGTAATAACTACTATATCATTTGCATTTGCTAAACTCAATGCTTTATTTATCGCTTCTCTCCGGTCTAAAATCAAATAGTGCTTTTTAGATTTAATGCCTGATGCCACTTGCTTCATAATTTGAAGAGGATCTTCATCATAAGGGTCTTCGTTGGTAATAATAATTTCATCGCAATACTTTGCGGCAATTTCACCCATTTTGGGCCTTTTCCATTTGTCTCTACCACCACCACAAGAACCAAGAACACAAATTAGTTTTGAGTTTTGATTTCTCAAGGTTTCATAAACCTCTTTAAGTGAATCTGGTGTGTGTGCATAATCAACAATAACCTTAAACGGCTCTTTAATCACCATTTCCATTCTGCCAGGAACTCCTTCAATTTTCTCCAACGCCCTTTTACAAATTGAAAGTGAAATATTTTGAGAAAATCCAACGGCAGTGGCGCAAAGCGCATTATAAACATTGAAAACACCAGGTAATTTTAATTCAATCTTTTCTGAAGATAATTTATCTTTTACTGTAATTTCATTTTGATTAGATGCGGGGGTTTCGGGATTGCTTTGCTGTGGTTCGTAATGGCTGGAATAAATTTCAACAAAAAATTCACTCCCCATTTCTTTGATTTTTAAATCTTTTCCTTTTATTATTTTATCAGTCCCTTTTGGAGAATCTTTTAAGGTAAAGCCAATTTTCTTTTCTGCTGGGAATTGTAAAAAATAATCAATATTTGCATCGTCTAAGTTTAAAATATGATTTTTTTTATTTTCTTTGAAAAGTTTGCCCTTTGCCGCCCGGTAGTTTTCAAAAGAGCCGTGTCTTTCAATGTGCTCTGGTGAAAGATTGGTAAAAACTACTGTATCAAAATTAATAAACTTCTGGCGGTGCTGTAAAATTCCTTCGGAAGTAATTTCAATAATAGCGTAATGACAATGTGCCTTTGTTGCTCTTTTTAAAAATGTTTGAAGATATCCCCTGCCAGGCGTTGTCATTTTAAAAAGATTTTCTTCTTCGTTTTTATCAACCTTAATTTTTATTGAGTCCAAAGAAGCTACTCTGAAATCTGCTTCTTCTAATATTTTTGAGATCATTTCTGAAACAGTTGATTTACCTTTGGTGCCGGTAATTCCAATTACTTTTAAATGGCGGGAGGGAAAGCCGCAAAAAAGAGCGCTGAAAAAAGCCCAAAGAAAGTGATAGATATTTTTTATTAAATCAAAAAGGAACATAGCGTAGAATTAATCTCAAATGTTAAATGTCAAATCTCAAAATTACATCTTAAAAATCAAATCTTATTATTTCTTACCTTTCATAGTAAGAATACTTGCGGCAAGGATGTTGGCGATTTCAACTGTTTCTTTTAATAATTCGTCTGATTCTTTTTTGTTTAACTTTTCTGTGTCTCTCAAAAGACAGATCCATAACTTTGACTCATTTGCAGATTTTAATGCTGTCCTATAGTAGTTAATATAATCTTTTTTAGAGCTGGCTGATTTTGCTTCAATTGTATTACTGGTAACTGAAGTACCGCTTCTGATGAGCTGAGATCCTATTATTTTTGAGGCAGTATCTTTTGGTAATTTTTCTACAAATTTAATAATTTTTAAAGCGTATTTATAAAGTCGTTTATAAAATTCTTTTTTATAATCGTTACTTTCCATAAAAGATTTAAGATTTGAGATGAAGATTTGAGATTTTACTTTTGAGATTTGACATTTTACTATATATCTAAGTTCTTTACTTCTTTTGCGTATGTTTGTATGAACTGCTTCCTTGGCAACACTTCTTTACCCATTAAAATATCAAAAACTCTGTCGGCTTCTTCGGCGTCTTCAATCGTTACCTGGCGCAAAATACGCTTTTCCGGTTCCATTGTTGTTTCCCAAAGCTCCTCGGCATTCATTTCTCCAAGTCCCTTGTATCTCTGAATAGAAACTGGTTGGTTTCCTATTTTTTTCAAAACCTCTTCTTTTTCCTCGTCGGTATAAGCATATTCTACCTTTTTACCACACTGAATTTTATAAAGAGGGGGCTGAGCAATGTAAAGATACCCCTTTTCAATAATTGGTTTAAAATAGCGGTAGAAAAGCGTTAAAAGCAAGGTGCGAATATGATTACCATCCGTATCAGCATCAGCCATTATGATAATTTTATGGTATCTCAGTTTATTAATATCAAAATCATCGGCAATGGCAGCACCCAAAGCAATAATTAAAGATTTAACTTCTTTTGAAGACAAAACACGATTCAAATGAACCCTTTCAACGTTTAAAATTTTCCCTCGCAAAGGCAGAATTGCTTGAGTGCGTCTATCCCGGCCCTGGCGACTCGAACCTCCAGCACTTTCTCCTTCTACTATGAACAATTCTGATTCTTCAGGATTTTTTGAAGTACAATCAGTAAGTTTGCCGGGCAATGCTAATCCCTCTAAAAGTCCTTTTCTCAAAACTGACTCTTTGGCGTTTTTAGCTGCCTGTCTTGATCTTGCTGCCAATAAGCATTTTTCAATAATCATTCTACCGTCGCGAGGATTTTTTTCCAAAAAATCAGGTAAAAGATCAGAAATCATTGTTTCTACTGCTGAACGCGCTTCGGGATTGCCTAATTTTTGTTTGGTTTGGCCCTCAAATTCAGGTTCTGGTAATTTTACTGAAATAATTGCTGTTAATCCTTCTCTTACATCCTCGCCTTCAATTTTATCTTTATCAGTTAATAGTTTATTTTGCCGTCCCCAGTTTTGAATAGTTCTTGTAAGGGCAGCGCGAAAACCAGTTAGGTGCGTTCCGCCCTCGCGAGTAAGAATATTATTAGCAAATGACATTTCCTCGGATTCAATGTCTTCTGTATAGCAAAAAGTCGCTTCTACTTGAATATCATTTACTTGTTTCTTCCCATAAAAAATATTTTCTTGTAAAATCTTTTCTCCTTGACACAGCCAACGAAGCAATGATTTTATCCCTCCTTCAAAATAAAAGGTATATATAAAGGGGGGAGTTTTTCTTTCATCTTTGATTCTTATTTTTAATTTGGGAATAAGATATGCCTGTAAACGCAAATGATCAATAATCTTTTTTAAAGAAAATTCTATTTTTTTGAAAATTTCAGGATCTGGCTCAAAGATTATGGTGGTGCCGGATTGATCAGTCTTTCCCATTTTTGTTAATTTTGTAATGGGTTTTCCTCTCTCATACTCTTGAAAATATTTTTCCCCGTCCCTTGAAACCTCTGCCCTCATCCATTTTGATAGGGCGCAAACAACTGAAACCCCAACACCGTGGAGTCCGCCACTGGCACGATATGTTTTTCCTCCAAATTTTGCCCCGGCATGAAGATATGTCATAACGGTTTCTAGGGCTGATTTTTTTGTTTGGGGATGAATATCAACTGGTATTCCGCGGCCGTTGTCAGATACACTGATACGATTTCCTGGCAAGAGAGAAATTTCAATTTCTGTAGCAAACCCCATCGTCGCTTCGTCCAAAGAATTATCAGCAACCTCAAAAATTAAATGATGCAAGCCCTCAGGGCCGGTTGAACCAATATACATTCCGGGCCGACGGCGAACCGGCTCAAGACCTTCTAAAACATAAATATCTTTAGTATTATAATCTGAAGTTTTTTTATTTTTTTCCATATAAAAGCGGGGTAAATTAAAAATTTAAAATTTTTAGTATTTATCGTCTTACCTTCCATTCCTCGTTTTCTTCCAAACCATCAATAATTTTATTAAGTATAGCATCAATTTCTTTTGAAGATAAGGTCCTGTCATTGGCTTGAAAAACAATATGAAATGCTAAATTCTTTTTGCCCTTGGGCAATGGCGGTCCTTCAAAAATATCAAAGATCTCAACATCTCTAATCAGATTTTCTTCATCTATTTGATGAATGGTTTGAATTACCTCACCTGCCAGGGTTTGGCTTGGAACTAAAACAGCAATATCCTTAATGCTTTCCGGATAGGGCGAGGGCATTTTATATTCGTGTTCCTCTTCCACTAAATTTAACAATTTTTTAAAATCAATTTCAAAAGCGAATACCTCAACGGCTTCATCGTTTTGGGAAGGAATAGGAGTTTTATTAATATTATAAAAATTTAAAATTTCTGGTCTTATCTTTCCTAAAAATCCAATCTCAATATCACCAATTTTTATCTCAGCTGATTCGCCTGCTTGCCAAAAAATTTGTGGGGTTTCTTCTGGTGTTGCCCTAAACTCATCAAAAAAGACATCAACCATTCCCAATCCCTCAAAAATCCCCTCTAATATTCCTTTTAACTCAAAAAATTTATTATTACCAGTAATAACCCCTGCCAGCATTTTCTTCTCTACAATGTTTGAATGTAGAGAATCGGAAGTGGAAGGTTGTTTTTCTGCTTTCAACTTTCCACTTTCAACATTCCAATGATATGTTTTTCCTATCTCAAAAATTCTAATTTCTTTTTTCAAAAATGCCTGATTTCTTTCTATTGTTTTTAGCAAGTTTGATAAAAGTGACGGCCGTAAATATTTAGTATTGGAACTGGTAGGATTTTTAATTTCAATTAAGGGCAAGGGCGAATTTTTACGAATGGAAAAAAGTTCTGCATCTCTCTCAGAAATAAAAGAATAAAGATAAACCTCGTTAAGTCCCAGTCCCTTCAACATTTCTTTTATTTTTCTTTCCCAAAGTAAATCCCTGTTTTTACCAGACACCTTAAGGGGCAAAATAGGACTTTGGGGCTGAATTTTTTCATATCCATAAACTCTGCCTATCTCCTCTACAAGATCCTCGGGTATTGAAATATCGGTTCTTAATGTGGGTACAACCACATTTAGAGTTCTCAATTTACAATTTACAATTTTCAAACCTAATGATTTTAAAATTTTAATTATTTCCTTCTGAGAAATTTTTATTCCAAGCAAGCTTTCAACATAATCTAAATCCAACTTAATCTTTTTGGGAAATTCTTTTTTAGGATAAATATCAATCATTCCCTCTGCTACTTTTCCCTTGGATAATTGTTGGATCAAAAACACAGCTCGATTAATGGCTTCTTCTGTCAGATTGGGGTCAATTTTTTGTTCAAATCTTGTTGAGGCATCTGTCCTCAGGTTTAATTTTTTTGAGGCATAACGAATAACCCTTTGATCAAAATTGGCTGATTCAATTACAAGATTTTTGGTATTTTTATCAATCTCAGGAACCTTTCCGCCCTTAATTCCAGCCAAAGCCAAGGGCTGTTTTTCATCAGCGATTATTAAAATATCTTCATCCAACTGATAATTTTTTTTATCAAGCGTTACAATCTTTTCTCCTTTGGCAGCAAACCGAATAATTATATTTTTTTTCGAACTATTTTCAAGTATTCGAGCCCCATTCGATTTAATTGGTGGGTTGTTCGAAATTTTATCATAATCAAAAGCATGAAGGGGCTGTCCCATTTCTAACATTACATAATTCAGGGCATCAACCACATTATTTATGGACTGAAGCCCACAAGCCCTTAATCTATTTTGCATCCACTGTGGAGAAACAGAAATATTAACCCCAGCCATAAAACGCGCTGTATATCTTTTACAAGCATTTTTGTCCTCAACCTTCACTTTTATAAAATCTTTTGTTTTTAAATTTTTATCTTCCTTCGGTTTGGATTTTGGATTTTGGATTTTGGATTTTTTTAATAATGCTGCTATTTCTCGTGCAATTCCTAGATGAGAAAGACAATCACATCCTCGGTTGGGCAAAACATCGATATCTAAAAGATAGTCCTTTGCTGCTTTTGATTTTGGAATTTGGAATTTGGAATTTTGAATTTTTTTTACCTCTTCAACTTCAAAACTGTGCATTGTTAAAAGTTCAGCCAATTTTTCAGGCCTTGGAAGCTTTTCTTTAAAAAATGATTGTAACCAATTATAAGAAAAAATCATATGGAGTAATCACGAATATACGAATATACACAAATATACGAATTACGACTATTTTGTATTTATAATTCTTCGATACTTCACACCATCACGCGTAAAATAAATAAGTATTGCAAGTTTATATCCACTTGAACGTAAATATGATAAAACTTGTCTTATATGAACATAACCAAATCGTGGTCTTACCTTTAATTCAACGATAATTTTATCTTCAATTAAGAAATCTAAAAAATAACTCCCAATATTTTGATCTTGATAATTTAATTTTATGCATTTTTCTTTTTCATAAGAAATTTTTTCCTTATCAAGTTCTTTTGCAAATGCTTTTTGATAAAATTTCTCACTCATCCCAAATCCAATTTCATTAAATATTTTAAAAGCAACACCAATAATTTTATAACTCAACTCAGGATAAATAATTTTCGTCTC
>DAOPTN010000010.1:0-1595 GCA_035349995.1 Candidatus Pacearchaeota archaeon | reverse complement strand
AAAAACCTTAAATCTCCTGAATAAAATAATCTGATATCATTAATCTTGTATTTTAACATTGCTAATCTGTCAATCCCTACTCCAAAAGCAAATCCTTGACAATCTTTAGGATTTAATCCAGCATTTTTAAAAACATTGGGATGTACCATTCCTGCGCCCAACAACTCCATCCATCGTCCTTCAAAATTAATATCTACTTCAATACTGGGCTCAGTAAAAGGAAAATACCCTGGACGAAAACGCATTTCAATTTCTCTGCCAAAAAAATTTCTGAAAAATTCAATTAATATTGCTTTTAAATTAGCTAAAGAAATATCTTTATCCACCATTAATCCTTCTAGCTGGTAAAATTGAATTTCATGGGAGGCATCGGTTGCCTCAAAGCGAAAACATCTTCCTGGCACAACAATCCTTATCGGCGGATTGTGTTTTTCCATATAACGTGCCTGCACTGGCGAGGTATGGGTACGAAGTAAGTATTTTTGGCTATTGTCTTTTAGTTTGGAATCTCCCGGCTCTTTGAGCCAAAATGTGTCCCACATATCCCGAGCAGGATGCCACGCTGGTATATTAAGAGCATCAAAATTATACCATTCGCTCTCTATATCAGGGCCCTCAACTACTTCAAATCCTAATTTTTCAAAGATTTCCTGACATTCAAAAAGCACCTTGGTTAAGGGATGAAGATGACCTTGCGGAATTTTATTTCCAGGCAAGCTTACATCAATTGATTTAAAAGACCGGGACTTTGAACGCAAATAATCTAATAATTGATTTTTCTTTTTTTCTATTTTTTTCTCAATTTCATTTTTTGCTTCATTTAATTCCCTACCCATTTGTTTTTTTTCTTCTTGAGGAAGATTTTTAATGCCTTTAAAAAGCAATGAAATCTTTCCCTTTTTGCCAAAATATTTTTGCCAAACCGCATCTAGATCTTTTAATTCCTTAGCAGCATCTATTTCTTTTTCCGCTTGATTTTTGATTAAAATAAGAGACATAAATTTTGCGTTAAACGCTTGCATAACGCATTTTTATTAATAGGGTAATTTTATTTTGCCCCCAGCAGGACTCGAACCTGCAACCAATGGCTTAAGAGGCCACTGCTCTACCAATTGAGCTATGGGGGCAGGATTAATAGCAATCATAAGGACAATTTCGGGAATTTTCTGGTGACTCACAACTTCCATCCCCACAAAAGGGACAATTTATCTCATTCCAGCTTTGAAGAGGACTATCGCCAGGAGTTAAAATAGTAATAACGGTATCAATTACCAACCAAGCACATAGAATAATTACAACACCAATTACTGCTGCTTTTAAAATTTCTTTTGCCTTATTAAGCTGTTTTTCATTTCCAGATGATGTTAAAAACATTATGCCCCCTGCTATAATCATTAAAGCCAACACTGGAAAAGCAATAATAGTAGTTAAAAAATCAATAATCCTTTTAAACAAAACTAAAAAATGACAAAAAGCGCAAGGCGCTTGCTCATTTATCGTTGTATCGGGATCATCACAGTTCCTTCCACAAGGCACTAATCCTCCTTGCTGTTCTGGTTTGCATTCAACTTTTGTATATGATACTCCTGAGCCGC
>DAOPTN010000009.1:0-15323 GCA_035349995.1 Candidatus Pacearchaeota archaeon | reverse complement strand
TCGCTTTTATTTAATTCTTTCATTATTTCAATAATTTCTGTGCCGGTTTTGGTATCTAAATTTCCTGTTGGTTCATCAGCCAAAATCAAAACAGGATCTAAAATTAAAGACCTAGCAATTGCCACTCTTTGTTGTTCTCCTCCTGATAATTCTGCTGGTCTTCTGTGTTCTTTGCCTTTTAATCCTACTCTTGCCAATAATTCTCTTGCTTTTTCTTCAAATTTCTTTTTATCTTCATTCAAGGGAAAAACAGGGATTAAAACATTTTGAAGAGCACTTAGAGTTGGAATAAGATAAAAACTTTGAAATATAAAACCAATTTTTTCTCTTCTGATTTCATAAAGTTTCGATTCTCTTATTTTAGAAATTTCAATACCATCGATAATTACTTCGCCAGAGGTGGGCTTATCTAATGCGCCGAGCATATTTAAAAGAGTAGTTTTTCCAGAGCCAGATGGACCCATCACCTCAATAAATTCTCCTCGTTTTATTTTAATATTAATATTGTCTAGTGCTTTTACTGCTAAATCACCCTTACCATAAATTTTGGTAAGGTTTTTTGTCTTTATTAAAATATCTTCAGTGTTCTTTTCTTTAATACCGTTTTTGATAATTACCATAAATAACAACGAATTATAGATGCATCAACGTAACTTACAAATTCGTATAGATTAGTAAATTGGTTGGTGCTACGGTTCGCGTAAAATTTCCATTGGCGCTACTCGACTGGCTCTCCATGCCGGATATATTCCTCCCAAAACTCCAAGTAAAACCCCAAACAAAATTACACCTATGAATAATTGAGGTGTCACAATGCCTATATCACTAATTATGATATTTCGTGCAAGACAAATTCCGCCATACCCAGCTCCAATTCCTACAGCCGCTCCAATAACGCTTAAGGTTAAAGATTCAATCAAAACTGAAAAAACAACATTGCTGCCTTTCCAGCCAACTGCTTTTAAAATACCAAATTCTTTTCTTCTCTCAATTACTGAAATCAACATTACAATTAAAATACTTACTCCACCGGCAAGCGCTGACACGATAGCAATAGCCAATAGAAAATTATTCAAAATGTCCAATGTTTTTTCTGCTTCACCCAGGAGATCTTTTGATACCAGAAGTTTTACTCCGGGATCTGCGTCTTTAAATTCTTCTTCTATTTCTTTTGCAAGCAAATCTACATTGTTAATAGAATCTGCTTTGACAATTATTGTGTTTACTTTATCTTCTGGTAACTGGGAAAGTTTTCGTGCCAGATCAATTGAGCCAAAAATTCCAGCGTCATCGGTAATATTACCTGTTTCAAAAAGTCCAACAATGGTTAATTCAGTTTGACCCAATAGTTGTCCTGTTTTTGGGTCAATTTGAGGAATAGTGATTTTGTCACCAACATTTAATTTTGTTTCAAAGAATTCCAAGTCCTGTTTTATAGATTTACCAATGATAATTTCATTTTCGTCTTTAAAATTTCTTCCTTCAATAATATGATCTTTAGGACCGTCTTTTTCTTTTGTTGGATCAATACCAGTTAAGGGTATTCCAATTGGGCTGGGAGTTTTAATGGCAGTGGGAGGGATTAAGGCATTTACCCGTGGAGAAACTGAGCTAACATAATTTAATTTTTCAATTTGCTCAACATAACTTGCTGGCAGGGGAGTTTTGGTGGTTGTAATTTGTCCACCAAGTATAGAATCTTCTGATCCAACAACAATTGTACCAGCAACCTCGGTAAAAGTTTTTTCTATTCTTTGATTCATCCCTTGAGAAAGTGATAAAAGAAAAGTCATTAAAGCGCAGCCCAACGCCACTCCCAAAACCGCAAGGATTGATACACCCTTTTTACGAAAAGCATTGCGAACTGAAAAATTGAAAAGTGATAACATATATGATATGATAATATACAACAAAAAAAGACGAAAATCAAATTTCAAAATTAATTTAAAAGTTTTAAAAATTTAAAATTAGAAATTAGAAATTTTATTTATGTGGCATTCTCTTTCTGTTGAAGAAGTTATCAAAACATTAAAAACTGATCCTCAAAAAGGGATTTCAGAAAAGGAAGTTAAAAAACGTCAGCAAAAATTGGGAATAAATAAACTTCCCGAAGAAAAACCTTTATCAAGTTTTAAAATATTTTTAGAGCAGTTTAAAAGTCCCTTGATTTATATTTTGCTTATAGCGGGCGTTATCACTTTATTTTTAAAAGAGTACACTGATAGTATCGTAATTTTTACAGCGGTTATTTTAAACGCTATTGTTGGTTTTATTCAAGAAAAAAAAGCTTCACAGGCATTAAGAGAATTGAAAAAAGTTTTGAGCATAAAAGCAATTGTTTTTAGAGATGGTAAAGAAGAGGAAATTTTAGCTGAAAATTTAGTGCCTGGAGATATTATTTTATTAAAACCAGGAGAAAAGGTGCCGGCTGATGGAAGATTAATTGAGAACCATAATTTAAAAGTTAACGAAGCAACTTTGACGGGTGAGTGGTTGCCAGCGACAAAGAATATAAATCCATTGCCAAAAGACACACCATTAGCAGATAGAGACAATATGGTTTATATGGGAACAGTGGTTGAAGATGGTAGAGGCAAGGCAGTAGTTACTGGAATAGGGAAAGAGACAGAGATTGGCAAAATTAGCGCCTTAGTAAAAGAAACAAAAGAAGAAAAAACTCCTTATCAAAAAAAATTAGCTCATTTTTCAAAAATTATTGGGATAATAATTGGAGTGATTTGTATTGGAATTTTTATTGAGGGAGTGTTGACTGGCGGTGAACTTGTTGAGATGTTTACAACTGCAGTTGCGATTGCTGTTGCTGGTATTCCCGAAGGATTGCCGGTAGCAATGACATTGATTTTAGCTACTGGTATGCAAAGGATTTTTCAAAGAAAAGGATTAGTCAGAAGATTAGCTTCAGCTGAAACTTTAGGAAGTACAAGTATTATTTGTTCAGATAAAACAGGTACTTTAACAAAAGCAAAAATGCAAGTTGCTGAATTTTTTCCTCAATTCCATGAAAAATTAGCTTTAAAAATTGCTGTTTTATCCAGCGAGGCGTTTATTGAAAATCCAGAAGATGTGCCGGAAAAATGGAAAATTCGAGGAATGCCCACTGAGAAAGCTTTGATTGCTAGCGCTGGAAAAAAGGGAATTTTTCAAAATCAATTTTTAAAAAGCGAAGAAGAAATAGATGAAATTTCTTTTAGTTCTGAATACAAATATTCTGCGAGCTTGCGAAAAGTTGCTAGTGGTGATTATATTTTATATGTTAAAGGAGCGCCGGAAATTTTGTTTGCAAAATCAAAATATATTGAAGGCAAAAATGGCCCAGAAGAGTTAACCCAAGAGAAAATAGAAGAACTCAAGAAAAAACAAGAAGAGTTAACGAGTAAAGGCTATCGATTATTGGCAGTTGCTTATAAAAAAACCAACAACTTACAACCAACAACTTACAACCTTAAAGAATTAGTGAATGATTTAATTTTTGTTGGTATGTTTGTTTTAGAAGATCCTATAAGAAAAGATGCAAAAGAGGCAATTCAAGCCTGTTATCAAGCAGGAATGAGACCGATTATTGTTACTGGCGATCATAAATTAACAGCCAAAGCAATTGCTGAAAAAATAGGAATAAAAGTTAAGGACGAAAATATCTTAGAAGGAAAAGAATTAGAGAGCTTATCAGATGAAGAATTTAAAAAAATTTTACCCAAGATTCAAATTTACGCTCGGGTTGAACCAAAACACAAATTAAGAATAATAAAAGCATGGCAAGAAATGGGAGAAGTTGTAGCAATGACCGGAGACGGTATTAACGATGCACCAGCTCTAAAGCAAGCTGATGTTGGAGTAGCTTTGGGGTCTGGTACTGATGTTGCCAAAGAAGTTGCTGATCTTGTATTGCTAACTGATAACTTTTCAGTGATTGTGGCTGCGGTTGAAGAAGGACGAGCAATTTTAGATAACATTAGAAAAGTAATTACTTATCTTTTATCTGACAGCTTTACTGAGGTAATATTAGTAGGGGCAAGTTTATTTTTAGGACTGCCGCTTCCTGTTATTGCTGTTCAAATTTTGTGGGTAAATTTAATTGAAGATGGACCATTGTCTTTGGCCTTAGCGTTTGAGCCCAAAGAAAAAGATTTAATGAGACAAAAACCAGGTGGTCATGATACGCCTTTGTTAACAAGAGAAATGAAATTTTTAATTTTTATTATTGGGATAGTAACCGATCTTTTTCTCTTGGGATTATTTTTTTGGTTAATGAAATATTCTGATTATGAACTTTCTCATATTAGATCAATTATTTTTGCTGGATTGGCTCTTGATTCACTTTTTTATATTCTTTCCTGTCGTAGCTTAAGAAAAAACATTTGGCACTTTAATCCCTTTTCTAATAAATTTTTAAATATTGGGTTAGTTTTTGGAGTTTTAATGTTACTGGCTGGTCTTTATTTGCCGCCTTTGCAAACGCTTTTAAAAACAACACCTTTAAATCTTTTTGACTGGGGATTACTTTTAGGAATTGGGTTTTTGAATATTCTTTTAATCGAAGCGACTAAGTGGTTCTTTATAACGCGTCATAAAACAGAAGAAATATGACCCTTTGGCTTTCTATTTTAATTTTTATTGCTTCTTGCGCAGGGCTTTATTTTGCAGGAGAATTAGTGGTTGGAGCATTAATGAGAACAGCTAAATTTTTAGGTTGGCGGGAGTTTGTAGTAGCTTTTATTGTTATTGCATTTGCTGCTACTTTGCCTAATCTTTTTGTTGGTATTACTTCAGCCATTAATAAAATTCCCGAGTTGTCTTTTGGCGATGTTGTTGGGGGAAATGTAATTGATTTAACTCTGGCGGTTGCCTTGGCGGCCCTGGTGGCAAAGAGCTTACCAGCTGACAGCCGTACTGTTCAAACTACTTCGTTTTTTACCACTACAATTGCAATTTTACCGCTTTTATTAATTTTGGATGGTGAGTTGGGCAGAGGAGATGGATTAGTTTTAATCTTAACTTTTGGATTTTATCTTTGGTGGCTTTTTTCAAAACAAGAACGTTTTACAAAAGTTTATAATGAAAATAAGATCCCTCTTTCGAAACGACTTCCCACGCTTTTAAAAGATATTGGAAAAATAATCTTAGGGATAACAATTTTAATTTTAGCTTCCAAGGGAATTGTTGAATCAGCTTTATTTTTTGCTGAAACATTTAACTTGTCATTGTCTTTAATTGGTATTTTAATTGTTTCTTTGGGAAATGCCTTGCCAGAAACATATTTTGCAATTGCTTCTGCTAGAAAGGGTCAGACCTGGATGATTTTAGGAGATTTAATGGGATCAATTATTGCTCCTGCTACATTGGTTTTAGGAATAGTCGTTTTAATTTGCCCAATTCAAATTCCTGATTTTTCACCATTTGTTATTGCCCGGCTTTTTTTGATAATATCAGCTTTTTTCTTTTTTATATTTTTGCGTACCGGAAAAAAAATTACCCGCAGAGAAGCAATATTTTTACTTGGAATTTACGTTGCCTTTGTTTTATCCGAAATTTTAATAAATAGCATAAGAAAATAATAGGAGAATATTTTTCGCGCTGCTATGCTGCTATTTTAAAAAGTTGAAATATTCAAAAAATTAAAGTATAATAAAATTATATGTCTGATGTTGTTCTTATTATTTTTGGATTTTTGATTGGAGGAGGGATAATTGGAGCTTTTTTTTATTTAAAAAAAGATATTAACTCTTTAAAAGAGTCCCAGAAAAATGATAGTTCTTTGAATATTTTGAAGCAAGATATTGAGGCAATGAAAAAGAGATTTGAAGAGGGAATTTTTTCAACTCAAAAAGAAATTCAAAAGAGTTTTGAGAAAACTTCAGAGTCGTATGCAAGAATGCAAAGGGAATTAGGCACACTCCAGGAAATTGGAAGCCAGATGAAGGGAATACAAGAATTTTTACAATCACCAAAATTAAGAGGAAATTTAGGAGAGCAGGTTTTAAAAGATTTACTTGAACAGATTCTGCCCAAAAATCATTTTAATACTCAATACAAATTTCGGGGTGGAGATATAGTAGATGCAATCTTAAAAACAAATCAGGGAATTATAGCCATTGATTCAAAATTTCCAATGGAAAATTTTAGAAAGATGATGGAAGCAGGTGAGAGTGAAAAAGAAATGTTTCAACGCGAATTTAGAAAAGATGTCAAAAAGCATATCAATGATATTTCCAAAAAATATATTTTACCAGATGAAGGGACAGTGGATTTTGCTATAATGTATGTACCATCAGAAGCGGTATATTATGAGATTACTGTAAATCAACCAGAAATTTTAGAATTTGGATCTCAAAAGAAGGTTTATCTTACCTCGCCCAACACGTTTTATTATTTTTTAAAAATAATAATGGTAGGGCTCGAAGGAGCAAAAATAGAAGAAGTATCAAAAAAGATTTTGAGTGCTTTAAAATCTATTCAGCAGGAATCATTAAAATTTGGAGAAGAATTAAGGGTATTAAATTCGCATATTCAAAATGCAAAATCAGCGGCAGATAGGGTAAATATAAGATATGAAAAGTTAACTAGTAAGATTGAAAATGCAGGGGAGCTTGAAGAGCCGATGTCAGAGAAAAAAACAATATCAAATAATAATAGTAATAATATATAAAAATATATAATCAAATTGCAAATTTTACTGAATTATAAATATTTGTGTTTGTAATCAGTTTTAATTTGTAAGATTACTTATGGATTTAGCAGTAATAAAAACAGGAGGTAAGCAATATTTAGTTTCTCCTGGTGATAAAATAAAAATTGATTTGTCCGCACCTGCCAATATTTCTGAAGCCGTGACAAAAGCGTCGCAAGCAGGAAAAATTAAAAGCAAAGAAATAATCTTTGATAAGGTTTTATTATTGGGGAAAGATGGAAAATTAGAAATTGGTAAGCCATTAGTAAAAAACGCCAAGATTATTGGTAAGATTTTAAAGCAGGGCAAGGACAAAAAAGTAATGGTTTTTAAATATAAACCTAAAAAACGTTATAAAGTAAAAAAGGGTCATCGGCAAGCATTTACTGAGGTAGAAATAATAAAAATCACCCATACTCCTTGACAATTATTGAAATATGTGCTATACTATTAAAAGTTCCATTGGTTAAAAACTAAAGGGAAAAAATACCTCCTAAATTTTCTTTTTAAGTGGGAATTAGGATTAATTGGTCTTCCAATAAATTCTGATTTCCACCAATGGAACTTTAAAAGAAGACAGTCCTAGTGACTGTTTTCTTTTTATATTAATTTTAAATTTCTGGTAATTTTATCAATTTTTTCTTCTGGCGCTGGGCCAATACTTAAACAGGTTTTTGTTCCCGGTTCTACCTCAGTGAGGCCAGCATCACTGACTATGGCACAAGGAAGATTGAATTTTCTAGCAGATTCATAAAGCGAAAATAATTCATCAAGATTTTCACACCAGAGAACTATTTTTTTTTGTCCTTCTTTTTTCCATTCTTCTTTAAACATGCTTTTATCAGCAGCAAGAAGAGAGGCATGAGCCACCTGGACCGCTAATTTTCCTTTTGATAATTTGAGATCTTTTCTAACAATAATTGCTTGTTTTAACATATTTTTATAATTAGGAATTTGATGATCAAAGCTAGATCAATGCCTAATTTTCTAACTCTTTTATTTTTTCTCTAATTTCTGAATAATCAAATTTTCCGGCTCTTGGCCAAAGAACTGAAGCAGTGTTCTGACCTAAAATTGTTTTTCCATATACCAAGAGAGAATCTTTTTTTCCGGCATCTAATAAGAAATATTTTATCCTACTTGAGTTATTTTCAGATGAGTCTGAAAAGTTTTTAGTTAATTCTATCATAGTTTTAATTTCAGCAATCCCAATATTAGTTTTATCTTTATTTTTTAAAAAAAGATTCAATATTTTAGGCAGATATTGGGGGTTGTTTAGAATCTTTGTTTTAATGGCATCCATCACTTGCTGTTGGCGTTTTATTCTAGAGAAATCACCTTCTGCTTGATGCCTTGAACGAATGTATTTAATAGCAATTTCTCCATTTAAATGCTGAGGGCCAGCAGAAATAGAAAATACCTCATATCCGCGATTTATTGTTGGAAACTTAGGATCATAAATGTCTTCTTCCACTACAACATCAATTCCATCAATAGTATTTATTAATTCTTCAATTAATTGAAGATCAATGATTGCCCAATAATGAGTATTAAGACCAGTAATTTCTTTTATTTTTTCTTGGAGCAAAGAAGGGTTTTGCTCTATTGAAAACAAAGCATTAATTCTGGTTTCATAATTTGAACCAGGAATTTTTACCAAAAGATCTCGCGGAATAGCGACAACAAAGGCATTGCTTTTTTCTTCATTTATTGAAACAACTTCAATTGAATCAGTTAAATATGGTGCTGGCCAGGGTTCTCCCGGTACTCCAATAAGAAGAATATTTGTTCTTTTGAAATCATCTTTTAAGAGTGGCGATAAATTTTCTTTTGCATCATTTGTAGGGGTTGCAGATATGTTGTTATAGGATTGAACTTCTTGCGAGATGTTTTCTTCAATTGAGGCAGTTAAGGGAGCTGATGATGAAAATTGTAAAGGAAGATAAGAGCACAAAGAAAAAGAAACAATAAATGTAATTAAAAAAATCAACGGACCAAAAACCGCTTTTTTTGTTTTCTCTCTGGGATCAAGATAAAGAACCTTTTTGAATTTTTTATTTAAAAAGACATAATCATCCATATTTTTTATTTTGTGTGGTCTTTATTACTTATAATATAGCAAATATTTGAAAAAAATAAAAAAAAATGGTATAAATAAAAATCTAATTTTTTATGCTGATTGAGCTTATTGATAAATATTATCAAGACAAAAGAAAAGATAGGGCCCAAGAACATTTTTATATAAGTGATGCGGGAAAGTGTCCACGGGCAATATATTTTTCAATGAAGGGTTATCCTAAAAAAGAGAAAGAACCTCGCATTTTGCGTATTTTTGACAGAGGTGATATTATTCATCAAAGATTAATGGCTAATTTTTGGAGCATTCCAGAAATAAGGGTAGTTGCTTCAGAAATTGATATACCTTCAAAAGAACTTTTTCATGGTCGGGCTGATGTGATTATTTCTGTTAATGATAAATTATATGTAGTGGATATGAAAAGTTCTAGTGATTTTAAATTTCAAAAATTAACAGAACCAGAAAAAGCCCATCAGTATCAAGTTCAACTCTATATGCATTATTTTAAAATTGAACAAGGTATTTTATTGTATGAAAACAAAAATACTCAAGCATTAAAAGAGTTTGAGTTGAAATATGATGCTGATCTTTGTAAAAAGATTATCAATGATTTTAAAACCTTAAAATATCAGATTGAAAATGAAATTTTACCTCCAAAGCCTCAAAATCTTGAAGCATGGGAATGTGAATATTGTGACTTTAAAGAAGAATGTGATAAAATAAATAAAAAAGATGCAAGCCTACAAATGAAATTATAAGAATTAGCGAACATACAAATTGATTATTAATTTTAAAATTTGTAAATTCAAGATCCATTTATAAATTCGTTGATAATTTATGGAGTATATTAACGATTCTATATTAAAAAAGGTTTATCAGCCACGGCCAGAAAATACCCACAAATATGACTTTGGTTATCTTTTAATTATTGGCGGTTCTCATCTTTACACAGGAGCACCAGCTCTTATAGCAATGGCAGCATTAAGAGCGGGTATTGATTTATCATTTGTTATTGCTCCTCAAAGAGCTGCTGATATTATTGCTTCATTTTCGCCGAATCTGATTGCGTACCCTTTAAAGGGTCAGGATTTAGGATATCAACATTTGTCTTCTCTTATTTCATTAACAGAGAGTGCCAAAAGAGCATCTAGAGGAAAAATAGCAGTAGCGATTGGAGGGGGCATAGGCAGAGATGAAAAAACTCAAAAATTAGTTAATGAATATTTATTAAGAATTGACATCCCAGCAGTTATTGATGCCGATGCCCTTTATGCCGTTTCACGATACTATCATCCTTTTCCTTCAAAAGATATTTTTCAGGGTAAAAAATTTCTTTTAACTCCCAATACGCATGAGTTTTTTATTCTTTCAGGAATTGATATTTCAAAAATGTCACTGGAAGAAAAGAGTCAGGTTGTAAAAGATTTTGCCCAAAAAGAGAATATTACAGTGTTGTTAAAAGAAGAACCTGATATTATCTCTGATGGTGAAAATATTTTTTTAAATAATACTGGTTGTCCTGAAATGTCAGTAGGAGGAACGGGTGATACATTAACCGGGATTTGTGGTTGTTTTTTGTCGCAACAAATAGAGCCAATTATAGCAGCTAGTGCTGGTGCTTATTTACATGGCAAAGCAGGAGAAATAGCAAAGGAACAATTAGGAGCAGGGCTTTTAGCAACTGATATTATTGAATCTGTTCCTAAAGTGATAAAAAGATTTAATATTAAATGACAACAAAAGAAAAAAGATATTTAATAGTTGTAATATTTGTAGCAATATTAGGAGGAATAATTTTTTATTTTGGGGGCAAGGCTACATTAGAAGCAAAACAAAAAGAGAAACAAAGAAATCTTGCTTACTGTTTGTTATCAAAAAATATAGTATTATATGGCGATTCAGAGTCTTCTCCAACAGAGCAACAAAAAGAAATTTTTGGCGACGCCTTTGAATATATTAATTATGTAGAGTGTAATGAGTTAGATGATTGGTCAGAAGAATGTAAAGAAAAGAGTATTAACGATGTTCCTACTTGGACGTTTCCAAAAAGATTGAAAATTGAAAATTTTCTTTTGTCTTGTGATGAATGTCAAAAAAATTCAAAAGGACTTTATTGTAATGATTATTGTTTTGAAATTTCAGACGATGGAGAAGAATTTTATGTAATAGGAGTAATTGATTTGCAAACATTAAGCAGATTTAGCGATTGTCAAATTGATAAATAATTTTTTCTATGTCCAACATTGTCCATCTTTATACCCTTCCTACTTGTCATTATTGCAACGCCTTGAAGGATTTTTTAAAAGAAAATCATATTGAGTTTGAGGAGATTGATGTTTCAAGAGACGAAGAGGCAAAAAAAATAATTGTTGAAAAAACTGGTCAATTAGGCGTACCCGTCATAGAGATAAATGGCGAGTTTGTTCCGGGTTTTGATAAAGAAAAATTAAGCAATCTTTTAAATATAAAATAATAAAATGATTCAAATATATAAATAAAATGAAGTATAGCAGATGCGATTATTATAAAAATTAATTTAAATACTACGAATTATTTAAATCATTATTTAGATAAATTCGTAGATTATTATTACTTATGTCAATTAAAGTTGCTATTAATGGTTTTGGACGAATTGGTCGTCCTGTCTTAAAAAGAATTTTAGCAAAACACCCAAATTTAAAAGTGGTGGCGATTAATGATTTAACTGATACCAAAACATTGGCGCATCTTTTAAAATACGATTCATCTTACGGAATTTACGAAAAACCAGTAAAATTTACTGACGATTACCTAATAGTGGGAGACGATTCGGAAGATAATAAAATTAAGGTTTTTGCTGAAAAAGATCCTATTAATTTACCATGGAAAGAAATGAATGTTGACATTGTGTTGGAATGCACTGGTTATTTTACTGACTTTGAAGGATCTAAAAAGCATCTTGAAGCAGGAGCAAAAAAAGTAATTATTTCTGCTCCCTCCAAGAGTCCTGATAAAATCCCTAGTTTTATTTTAGGTGTAAATGAAGAGAAGTTTAATCCTCAGGAAAATGATATTATTGATATGGGCTCTTGCACTACCAACTGTTTGGCACCAATAGCAAAGACAATACACGAGAATTTTAAAATTAAAAATGGTTTTATAAGTACAATTCACTCCTATACCAATGATCAGCGGATTTTAGATTTACCCCATAAAGATCTTCGTCGGGCTCGAGCCGCCGCTCTTTCTATTATTCCTACTACTACCGGTGCGGCAAAAGCTATTGGTATGGTAATGCCAGAATTAAAAGGAAAATTAGATGGTCTTGCTTTTAGGGTGCCAACGCCTACAGTTTCTGTGCTTGATTTTGTTTGTGAAGTAGAAAAGAAAACTTGCGCTGAAGAGGTAAATTATCTTTTTAAGAGAACTTCAACAAACGAACGCCTTGCAAAGATTTTAGGAATAGAGGATGCTGAATTGGTTTCAGTTGACTATAAGAAAAATTCTTTTTCAGCTATTGTAGATGCTAATCTTACAATGGTTCAAAAAAACCTCATAAAAATAGTGGCTTGGTATGATAATGAATGGGGATATTCCTGCCGTTTGGCTGAAATGACAGAATATATAGGTCGTTTTCTCAAATGACAAGATGCGGGATCGTCTAATGGTAGGACAGATGCCTCTGGAGCATCTAATCCTGGTTCGAATCCAGGTCCCGCAGTTTTAAAAACAGCAAACCGTTTGCAAAAATTGAATTTATTAAAAACTTTTTGTATAATAAAAAAGTTGTTTATAAAAATACAAGTTTATCGATATAATACTGCATTGCTCTGAATTTTTATTTTGGGTGCGTAGTTCATCGGTAGAACGCTGCTCTGATAAAGCAGAGGCAGAAGGTTCGACTCCTTCCGCACCCAAATTATTAAATAGTTAATAAATAAATTAAAATTATGGTTGAAGTAAGAAAAAGACCAAAAGAAACAACATTCGCTCTGGTCCGGAGATTTTCTTCTAGAATGAAATTGAGTGGCGTCTTGCAAGAAGCGAAAAAAAGACAATATTACCAACCGCCATTGAATAAAAGAGAGAAGAAATTGAAGGCATTAAAGAGAATAAAGAAGAACAAATAAATTTATGAGCGTGTCACTTGTTAACTTTACAACCTTTAACATACCTTCTGATTTTTTTGAAAAAATTGTTCAAAAAGTGTTTAAAAAAGAAGGATATAAAGAGGATGTTTTAGTAGAGGTAGTTTTGCTTGGAGAAAGAGGGATGAAGAATATTAACAAAAGATATGCTGGTAAAAATCAAGTGACCGATGTTCTGTCTTTTGCCTTTTCAGAAATTCAAAAAGCGACTAAAAAAGATTTGGTGTTTATTGATCCACCAGACGTTCAAAAAATTCTTGGTGAGGTTTTGCTTTGTCCTTCAAGAATTAAAAAAAACGCCAAAAAATTTAAAAAAGACTTTGAAAAAGAGCTTGCCTTTGTTTTTGTACATGGGCTTTTACACTTGTTGGGCTATGACCACAAGGATACAGAATCAACAAGCAAGATGCGAAAACGGGAAAAAGAAATTTTAAAGGAAATTGAATTAATATAATTTTAAAATTTTCCAAGCCAAAGGTTATTTTTTCCTTTGGCTTTTATTTTTTTTAAAAAAGAGGTATTCTATTATAATAATACTATATGCCCAATAATCCCGATAATCAGGATGATAAAATTTATTTATATTCTTTGCGTTTTTATATTTTATTTTCTTTTTGCGTTTTTATATTTGCCATATTTCTTGGTTGGTTTACGGCAAAAATCTTGCCAGAAGAAAGCCAGAATGTTTTAAAGGAATTGCAAGAAAGTTTTGAACCAATAAATGAATTGGGTTCTTTGGGACAATGTCTTTATATTTTTTTTAATAATACCACATCAGCAATTTTTACTATTTTGTTAGGTTTGGTTTTGGGAATTTTTCCATTTTTGTCTCTTTTTTCTAATGGTGAAGTGCTGGGAATGCTAGCTTTTTTGCTTCGTGAAACAATTTCACCCGCCATATTTTTTGTTGGTATTTTGCCTCATGGAATTTTTGAAATTCCTGTTTTGATTATAGCAGGAGCAATGGGGTTAAAAATAGGTAAGTTAACAATAAACAAATTTTTTTCAAAAAAAGAAGTGGATTTTAAAAAAGAAATATCACGCTCGTTTAATTTTTTCTTTAAATTCTTGTTTCCGCTATTGGCTGTTGCTGCCCTTGTTGAGGTTTTTGTGACACCCCATATTCTTAATCAACTGATATAAAAAATGGCAAAAAAATTTATTATTGTTTTGGTATTAATTGTATTAATTATTATTATTGCTGGTTTTTATTTTGCTTTTCAATATTTTTATTTAACGCCTATTAAAACAAAAGCGGAAATTAGTTTTGACAAGGAGCAAAAAATTATAACATTTTCTTTTCCTTATCCTGTTCTTAAAAATTATTTTTTAAAAAACCTTGAGATTATTCCAGAAACAGAGGGAGAGTTTGTTTTTAAAAATTACGATCCACTAATTTCTGTTTTTGACAATTATCCAAAACTTCAAAATAAATTTTCTAATTTTTCAAAAGAGATTCAATTTGTTCCCAGGAAAATTGAAAGAGATAAAATTTATGAAGTAATAGTTTTTCAAGAAGAATTTATTTTTTCTTTGCCATCGCCAAAAATAAAAGATATTGTTTTTGACGAAGAAGAAAAAAGAGTTGAAATTGTCTTTTTTGACTTGATTGAAGAAGATTATTTTTTTGAAAAAATTCAATTAGATCCGGAAATCACCGGTGAATATGTTTTTTTGGATTCCAATACCAGAGTGATATTTATACCAGATAAGATTCAAGAGGATAAAAATTACAAAGTTGCAATTTTAGGAAAAGAACTTGATTTTAAAATAGAATCTCCAAAGGTCAAACAACTTTATTTTGATAACAAAAGGGAAGAGGTAATTGTTACTTTTACAAAACCAATTGAGAGAGAAAGGTTTTTTGAAAATTTTAAGATTACACCCTTTTTGAAAGGAAAATATGTTTTTGATGACTCGGGAACAAAAGTTGTTTTTAAACCAGATAAGATTCAAGAAGGGAAAAATTATAAAGTAGAAATATTAGGAAATAAGTTAGGATTTAAAATTGATCCTCCCTTAGAACCTGCATTGCAATCGATTTTAAATAATAGTGGAAAATTGATAGATGTAGATTTGTCAAAGCAAAAATTAAGATTATATCAAAACGGAGAAATTATTGCTGAATATCCAGCTTCAACAGGTAAATCAGGAATGCCAACGCCTACTGGAAATTTTCAAATACTATCAAAAGAAGAAAATCATTGGTCTTCAAAATACGGTCTTTATATGCCTTATGCTCTTAATTTTTACGGTGATTATTATATTCATGAACTTCCTTATTGGCCCAGTGGATATCGAGAAGGAGAAGAACATTTGGGTACGCCAGTTTCTCATGGATGTGTAAGGGTTGGAGTTGGAGTAGCAGAAACTGTTTATAATTTTGCTGAGATAGGGACAAAAGTGGTAATACACCAATAAGAATGAATAAATC
>DAOPTN010000008.1:0-16692 GCA_035349995.1 Candidatus Pacearchaeota archaeon | reverse complement strand
CACAAACCAAAATACAAACAAATTCCAAATACCAAGCTCCAAATTCCAAACAAATTCTAAATTCTAAATACCAAACAATATTAAACAGAAATCAGTTGTCAGAAAGCAGAAAACAGTAGAGAAAACAGTAGAGAAATCAGAAATCAGTAAAACGTTTAAGCGGTAGCGTAGCGCGTCGCGATAAGCGTCAAACGGCAAGCGTATACTTTACGCACTTCTCTACCGTAAGACGATACGCGCAACGCCAACGTTTACCGTATCACGTTAAACGGTAGCGCAGCGAAGAGAGGTGTCGAAAAGAAAGTGTCATTGCGAGGGCGAAGCCCGAAGCAATCCCGAGGATTGTTTACGGACGTGCCACGAGATCGCCACGCCCTTCGGGCTCTCAAAGAAAATTTCATTTTCTTTTCGACGAGCTCGCTTCGTCGCTCACGCGAGCCCCGTAAGAAATCTTTGATTTCGCACGGGGCGAAGCGTTGAAAAGAAGATAAAATCTTCTTTGAACGCTCGTTCGCGATGACAGAAAGTTTAGAAATTAGAAATTAGAAATTAATAAAGAGTGTTGCTTAAATTTTTGAATCTAACTAAGTTACTTTTATGAAATTTATAAAAAAAGGAAATTTATATTATCCGCCAGAAGATTTTAAAAAACAATCATTGGTAAAGAGCAAAGAAATTTATAAAAAAGCAGCCGATGATCCCATTTTGTTTTGGGAGAATGCTGCCAAGGAATTAGATTGGTACAAAAAGTGGGAAAAAGCATTTTATTTTCAGCCACCTTATTTGCAGTGGTTTTTGGGTGGGAAAATCAATCTTGCTCAAAATGCTCTTGATAGACATTTAAAAATAAATAAAGACAAGGTTGCTCTTATTTGGGAACCAGAACCAATAGAAGAAAAACCTCAAATTTTTACCTACAATGATCTTTATCAAAAAGTGAATCAATTAGCCAACTCTCTAAAAAGAATAGGAATAAAAAAGGGAGATCGAGTAGCAATTTATATGCCAATGATTCCTGAAGCAATCATCTCAATGCTTGCTTGTGCTCGAATTGGAGCAGTTCATATAGTGATTTTTTCTGCTTTCTCGCCCGACGCTCTAAAAATCAGATTAGAAATTTCAGGGGCAAAGGTTTTAATTACTGCTGATGGTTATTACAGAAGGGGAAAGATTATTCCTTTAAAAATAAATGCTGACGAGGGGGCGAAAGGAACATTAATTGAAAAGGTGATTGTAGCAAAAAGATTAGGAAATAAAATTCCTTTTAATAAAGAAAAAGATCTTTATTTTGATGAACTAATAAAAAATGAATCCACTGAATGCGAGCCAGAAATTTTGGACTCAGAAGACCCGTTTTTTATTTTACCGGAAAGCGGAACCACGGGCCAATTTTTGCCTATTTTGCACACTGTGGGCGGTTATACGGTTCAGGCGCATTTAAGCGGAAAACTTATTTTTGACTTTCAAAAAGACAGTGTTTTGTGGTGTACTTCTGATATTGGTTGGGTTACTGGCCATACCTATACAGTTTATGCCCCCTTATTAAACGGCATCAGCACTGTGATTTTTGAAGGTGCACCTGACTGGCCCACACCAGATCGCTGGGCTCAAATTATTGAAAAGAACAAAGTATCGGTTTTTTACACAGCGCCCACAGCCATTCGAATGTTTAAAAAACTAGATAAAAAAGTGCTTCAACAATATCAATTTAAGAACTTAAGGGTGTTGGGATCAGTAGGGGAACCAATGGATGAAGCCACTTGGCTTTGGTATTTTGAAAACATTGGAAAAGAAAGATGCCCTATTGTTGATACCTATTGGCAGACCGAAACCGGTGGAATTGTTATTTCATCTTTGCCCGGTGTTGGACCGTTTCGGCCAGGATTTTGCGGTTTGCCATTCCCTGGTATTAAAGTGGATATTTTAGATAATAAGGGAAAGTCCTGTCTAGTTGGGGAACGGGGGAATTTGGTTGTTTTGCCACCTTTTTCGCCTGGGTTTTTACGGGGAATTTATAATGATGAGCAGAAATATGTTGAAACTTATTGGAATCAATATGGCAAAGAAATATATTTTACTTCTGATGGTGCTGTAAGAGATGAAAATGGTTTGATAAAAATTACAGGCAGAATAGATGATGTTATGAAAATTTCTGGTCATCGTTTGTCAACAAATGATTTGGAATCAGTGATTTTAAAACATTCTGATATAATTGAAACAGCAGTGATTGGAGTACCGGATGAAGTGAAGGGAGAAGTGCCGGTTGCTTTTGTTATATTAAAAAATAAAAGAAAAGTAGATGAAATAAAAAAAGAAGTAATTGACATCACAAGAGAAAAAATTGGACCCATTGCTACTCCAAAATATATTTTTGTGGTAAAAGATTTACCCAAAACCAAATCTGGAAAAATTATGAGAGGACTTTTAAAAAAAATCATTATGGGAGAAGATCTGGGGGATATATCAGCCCTGTCTAATCCAGAAAGCTTAAAGCACATTCAAAAGCAGATCAATACTGATAATCAGTTAGGTTAATTAAGATTTCGATCATTTGCTGTTGAAGTCCTTTGACTTAGTTCAGAGAATGCTATTGTCCTCTGATGAACAAGCCAAAACAGAGGAGAACTGTTCTCCTTCGCCTTCTTGTCATTACCACCCCTCACCTTTCCGAAGGTGAGGGGGGCGATCCCGTGGCACGCGTCTACTGTCATCGCGAGCCCGCTGAAAGCGGGCGTGGCGATCCCGATGTATGGTTGCGGGCTGCGCCCGAGATTGCTTCGTTGTTCACTTCGTTCACTCCTCGCAAAGACAACAAGTAAATACTGTCATTGCGAGTCCTACCGCAGTAGGACGTGGCAATCCCAGAGTATTGCCACGAGATCGCTTCGCTACGCTACCGTTTAAACGTTTTACTGATTTCTGATTTCTGTTTTCTCTACTGTTTTCTGATTTCTGACAACTGATTTCTGTTTAATATTGTTTAGAATTTAGTATTTGTTTGGAATTTGGAGTTTGGTATTTGGAATTTTTTTGTATTTTGGAATTTGTGTTTTGGAATTTCTACTAAAGTAAACTTTATTTTATTGCTTTTTTTTGATAGAATTAAAAGGCAGATAAAAATATTTTATGCTGCCTGAATTTCAAGTTTTGCTTTTAGCGATGGCTCCAATTTCAGAGTTAAGGGGAGCAATACCTGTAGGTGTTGCAGGACTTAACCTGCCTTTTTGGGAAGTTTTTTTGATCTCATATTTTGGAAATCTTATTCCGGTTGTTTTGTTGTTGTTGTTTTTAGAACCCGTGGCCCATTTTTTATCAAAAAATTTTTTAATATTCCAAAAATTTTTTGATTGGCTTTTCCAACGGACCAGAAAAAACATTACACCTTCAATTGAAAAACATGGTAAAAAAGCTCTAGTAATTTTTGCAGCCATCCCCTTGCCAATGACTGGTGGATGGACTAGTTCACTTGCTGCTTTCCTTTTCGGTATGCCATTTAAGGTGGCCTTTCCTTTAATTGCTATTGGCGTGTTGATTGCAGGGAGCATTGTTTCTGTTTTAACATTAAGTGGTGTTACTATTGAAAAATATTTTGGCTGGGAAACATTATTAATCATTATTGCGCTTTCAGCCATAATTTATTTTGTGATAAAAAAATATCATCGTAAAAAGAAGATATAATAGAAAGTCAAAGACAATGCAGGCATCAAACCTTTTATGAAAATCGCTTTTATTTCTCCTCATACCTTTACTTATCCCGGTGGAGTGCAAAAACACACCTTGTCTTTAAAAAAGGAATTTGAAAAGAAAGGCCATATTGTTAAAATTATTTATCCTCGGGAAAAGATTCATCAAAAGCGGGGCAAAGATGAAATTCTGTTAGGAGGATCCTTGGTAATGCCTGGCAATGCTTCGCAAACAAACCTGAGTTTAAATGTTACTCCTCTTTCAATAAAAAGAAGATTAAAAAAAGAAAAATTTGATGTGTTACACTTTCAAAATTTTGGAGCTTTTTTGCCATGGCAAGTTTTGGGAGCAGTAGATCAGCTTGAAAAAAAGCCGCTTAAAATCTTGACCTTTCATGCTTTTTTGGATGCTAGCAGGATTTTTAAAGACGTGCCATTTTTTATGGATATTTTAAATGATTATATCTTACCTCGATTTGATGGTGTTATTGGCGTTTCAAAGCCAGTGCTTTCCCAAATTAAATATAATGGTTTTACAAAGATTATTCCAAATGGTGTTGACCTTGATTTTTTTAATCCCAGGGGAGAAAAAATTGAAAAATTCTGCGCAGTTCCGCTTAATAATAATCTGTGCTCTGGTCCCATAATCAACATTCTTTTTGTGGGACGAATTGAAAAAAGAAAAGGATTAATTTATTTGGTAAAGGCATTTGAAATTTTAAAAAACATCAGCTCTTTTGGTGGGTCTAACAAAGAGAGCAATTTTAAAAACATTAGATTGATTATTGTAGGAGATGGTGATAAAAAAGAAGATATTGAAAGATATGTAAAAAAACACCATATTCCAGATGTGTTTTTTGAAGGAAGAGCAAAAGAAGAAGATTTGCCAAAATATTACAGAACCGCTGATATCTGCTGTTTTCCATCGCTTTATGGTGAGGCCTTTGGAATTGTTTTGCTAGAAGCAATGGCTTCAGGAAAGCCAGTGGTTGCTTTTGCTAATCAGGGTTATAAAGAGGTGCTGGTGGACAAAGGAGCAGATTTTTTGGTTCAACCAAAAGATGTCCAGGGGCTCGTGCAAAGGTTGAAAATTTTGATAAAAGATGATAAAAAAAGAAAAGAGATGGGCGAATGGGGTAGGCAAGAAGCAGAAAAATATTCTTGGGAAGAAATCGCCAATCAAACCTTGAAATTTTATAAAGAAGCGATAAACTATAAAATAGTTTCTTAGGAAACATCTACGAATAGCGAATCAATACGAATATACGAATCTTTTTAACCCTCGTATTCGTAAATTCGTAACAGATTCGTAATTCGTTGATATATTTATGCAATATATCACTAAAAAAGAATTACAAGAAATGATTTTAAAGTCCTGTGAGAATGTTGAAAGAGACAAAGAGAAAATTAATAAAATCAATGTTTTTCCTGTGCCTGATCAAGACACAGGAGGAAATTTGGCAAAAACATTAGGGGGCATTAAAAAATCTATCGAAGGAAAAGAATTTAAAGACCTTGATGAACTTTCGCAAGCCATTTTAGATGGCGCTTTAACCGCGGCTCAGGGCAATGCTGGTGTGATTTATACTGGGTTTCTTACAGGTTTCTTGCCCGCTTTTAAAAATCATAATCCCATTGACGGAAAAAAATTAGCTGAGGCAATGCAGGAAGGAGCAAAGACCGCCAGACAAGCCATTCAAAGTCCAAAAGAAGGTACTATTTTGGACGTAATTGAAGCCACGGCTGACAGTTTGAAAGAAGAGTCAAGAGAAGAAAGCGACATTGTAAATCTTTTTAAAAAAGCCATTGAAAAAGCAGAAGAGGCATTAAAAGCAACTACTGAAAAAATGGAAGTATTTAAAAAAGCCAATGTAGTAGATGCTGGCGGTTTCGGTTTTTTAATCATTCTCCAAAGTTATTTAGAGGCCTTAGAGGGGCCGGTTTTTGCTCAGGCAACAGAAACTGAAGAAAGAAAAGAAGACCAAAAGAAAAGAAAGTTTATACAAACATTATCTTACAGGTTTGAAATTGTCGCTCTTATAAAAAAACCAAAAATATCTCAGGACAAATTGCGTCAAAAATTAGAAAAATTAGGCAATTCTCTTGAAATTGTTTCAGTAGGGGAACGAATGAAACTTCATATCCACACTGATTTTCCTGACGAAGTTAAAAATATTGTAAGAAGTGCTGGAACCATTGAAAGTTTAAGAGAGGAAGATATGTCAAGGGAAGTAGTTGGAGAAGAATCAATTAAAAAAGTTTCTATTGGAATTGTAACTGATGAGGTAGCTGATTTGACTCCCAAAATTATTGATCATTATAAGATTGAGGTTGTTCCTTTTAAAGTTGATTGGCCAGAAGGAAAAGATTTGCCCGGTGATAATATTTATCAAAAAATGAGAGAAGCTGACAAAAGAGGAATTACAAAACTACCAAAGACCTCTCAAGCGCCGCCAAAAGTTTTTCAAGAAGCTTATAAAAAACAATTTGAAAATGGATTTGAAAAAATTATTTGCATCACCCTTACCTCGAAACTTTCCGGTGGTTATAATTCAGCCCTGCAGGCAAAGCAAACCTTACCAGAAGAACAAAGAGATAATGTTTTTGTTTTTGATTCTTATAATGCCACTTGCGGTGAGGGACTTTTAGTTTTAAGAGCAATTGAATTAGTGCAAGAGCAAAGAGAGGCCTATGAAATTTTGCAGGAATTAAAAGATATTGCGCCCAAAGTTTATATTTATGCTTTTTTGGCTGATCCAAAATGGCTTGAATGGGGAGGAAGGTTAAGCCGTTCTCAAGCTAATTGGGTAAGACGCTTGCAAAAAATAGGAGTAAGACCTTTAATTGGTTTGAAAGACGGAGTGGTTGAACAAATTGGTTTTCGTTTTGGATCCAAAGATACGCCCGAAGCAATTTTTCAGGAAATTGAAAAAAATTCAAGAAAGGCGCGTAAAGAGGGAAAAAAGATTAGAGTAGTGATTACTCATTGTGATAATTTAAAAGAAGCAAAAAAATTAAAAGAAAGGTTAAAAGAGATTAAAGCAGAGGTTTCATTTATTAATTTGACTAGTTCTGTTGTTGGTGTCCATGTTGGACCAGGAGCATTGGTTGCTGGATGGATGGCGATATAAATAAAAATCAAAAATCAAATATAACAATAGATACTTATAGATACTTATAGATACTTATAGATACTTATAGATACTTATAGATATTTGTAGATATTTATTGTTACAATGAATATCGCGAGCGAAGCGAGCAAGTATCTATCAATATCGTGCCGAAGGCACAAGTATCTATAAATTTTACTTTTTGATATTTGATTTAAATTTTTTATGCTGAAACTTATTTTATTTGATTTTCATAAAACTTTAGGATTTGATATTTGTAAAATTTCTCGTGAAGAGCTTTTTTCTTTTTATCAAAATCTGGGGATTGATCTTAGTAAGCCAGAAAAATTAAAAGAATTTAGTAAGGCCTTTGGCAGATTAATCGGCTATTCGCGTAGCTGGATGGATTTTTCGCAAAAGTTTTTAAAAGAACTTAAAATTTCTAATTTTAAAGAGAAGACAAAAACCCTGGCTGATTTTTACCAAAAAAACTTTAGTTATCAACTTTACGATGATGTAAAAGAGGTTATTGATTTACCCTTTAAAAAAGGAATTTTAACTGCCCAAGCACGATTTTTAATTGAACATCTTCATTTTGAAAAATGGGCAGAACTTTTTACACCATTGGAAACAAAATTTTTGAAACCTGATCCAAGAGCGTTTCTCGTACCCTTAAAAAAATTTAAGGTTAAGCCAGAGGAGGCATTTATGGTAGGAGATGAGCTTGAACGCGATATAAAACCTGCTAAAGAATTAGGAATGGGAGTTGCCTTGATTGACAGAGAAAACTCTGTTAGAGTAGAAGATACATCAATACCTAAAATTTGCTCATTAGGAGAATTAAAGAGCATATTAAGGGCATATTAGTATAAAACATTTTAGTATTAAACAATTTCTAATAATAACAATCTAAATATATATGAAACCCATTGGTTTAATTATTGGTGAAACTGCTTCTCTGCCAAAAGAGATTATAAAAAAGTTTCAAATGATTTTTGTTCCTTTTGCAACTGATTGGCCAGAAGGAAAAGATTTACCTGGCAAGGACCTGTTTCAAAAAATGAGAGAAGGAGCAAAAAAAGGAATTAAAAATTTTCCTAAAACCTCTCAGCCCTCAATCGGGAATTATAAAGAAGCATTTGAAAAAGCGCTTTCAAAATTTGAAAAAACAATTTTGATTACAGTTTCTTCAAAATTATCAGGGGCTTACAACACGGCTTGTTTTGCAAGAAGGATGCTTTCGCAAAAAATGCAAGAGAGAATTGAAATTATTGATTCTCAAACCGGTTCAGCGGGCGAAGGATTGTTAGTTTTTAAAACTGCCCAGTTGATTGAAAAAGGAAAAAAAGGATTTAATGAAATTGTTTTATCAATAAAACAGATGATTCCTGAAATTCATTTGTTTTGCATGCTGGAAGATCCAAAGTGGTTGGAGGTTGGTGGACGATTGTCTCATCCCTTAGCAGTTTTACTAAGACAAATGCAGAAAATTGGAATGAGACCATTGATTGGAACAAAAAATGGTATGATAAAACCGGTATCTTTAAAGATTAAAGCAAAGGATGTGCCAACAGCGCTGTTTAAGGAGTTAAAAAATGAAACAAGAAAAAAATTAGAAAGCGGTAAAAAAATTATCGTAGCAATCTCTCATGCAGATAATTTAAAAGGAGCAAAAAGATTGCAAAAAATGATTGAAAAAAGATTAAATAATACAAAGATTGCTTTTTTAAGTTTGGTTGATCCAGTAATAGGTGTTCACAGCGGGCCAGGAACTTTGCTTTGCGCCTGGACAGAAGAAGACCTTTAATTACCCTTTAGCTACCGTTAATCCCCAAATTTCTTTCGCTCCGCCATTTTTAAGTACTTTTGCCGCTTCTTCTAAGGTGGAAAGTGATGTTGCAACATCATCAATAAGAATAATTTTCTTTCCTATAATGCTTTCATTAGTATTGACAATGAAGGCGTTTTTTATATTTTCTTCTCTGCCAGTTTTCAAACGGGCCTGAGGTTTGGTATATTTTTGACGGAAAAGAACATCATTTTTCATAGTAATTTTTAAAAGCGGTGAGAGCACTTTTCCTAATTCCTCTGCTTGATTAAATCCTCTTTCTCTTTGGCGTCGTTTGTGCAAAGGAATAGGAATAATAATAAAATCCAAAGGATTTTTAACAAAGGAAATTTCTTGATTTTCTTTTAAAAATTTCCAAATTAAAAAAGCCAATGGATTGGCTAATTCTTTTACAAATCGATATTTAAAGGCGTCTATTAATTTTTCAATAAGTTTGTTGCTATAGGGCACTGCAGCAGCAAAACCAGAAAGCGTTTTTTTGCAATTACTACAAACTTCTCCATTGTAGGTTCTTTTATTGCAATAAGGGCAAAAGGGAGCAGGAAAGATTTCAATTTTTGAAAAACAATCCGGACAAAGATAGGTTTTTTCTTTATTACAGCCCAAACAAAATCTTGGGAAAAGAAAGTCTAATAAAGCAATGCCGATATTCATAAATAAAGGTCCGAGAACAAAACTGCTATATCCATTTTTTCTTTTTAATATATGCAATCATTAAAATGGCGGAAAAAATCATTAGTCCTATAACAATCCAAAAACCAGAAATATTTTCGGTAAATGGAAGATAGGTAGTATTCATTCCAAAGACATTAGCTATAAGGGCCAAGGGTGTTAAAACAACTGTAAAGATGGTTAAAATTTTAATAATTTCATTAGTGCGAGTAGAAAGAAAATTAGAGTTTGTTTCTTCTAGCTCATTAAGGGTTTGATGATGGGTTTGAAGAACTTCTTTTATGGTTAAAAAACAATTAAAAAGTTCATTAAAGTAAGGATAAAAATGTTCACCAAAAAATTTTCCTGATGTTTGTTTTAATCCTTCAAACACAGCTGACTGGGGCTGGATAATTCTTTGAAAATCAATTAAATCGTGTTTTAATATTGAGATTTCTTTAATAACCTCTTTTTGTTTGCTTTGAAAGACCTCTTTTTCAATATTATCTATTTTTTCATCAATGCGGTCTAATTTGGGAAAAGATGCTTTTAAGATTTCATTTAAAAATCGATAAAGCACTTCTCCTACGCCTTCATCAGTAAACTCTTCTTTCTCGTTATCATAAAGAGAAAGTCGGGTAAAGAATGCCCTGAGAGGTAATATTGTATGATAATGAATAGTAATTAAGGTGTTTTTAGTCACTAAGATGTCAAGCTCTCGCGGTTTGGTTTCACGGCATCTTTTTTCGAAAAATGGATAGTGCAATACCAAGAAAAGATAATCACCATAATTTTCAAATCTGGGATGGCGTATGGGAGGAATAATACTTTTCAAAATAAAAGGATGAAAGAAAAAATTATCCTCTAAATATTTTACATCCTCTTCTGTTGGTTTCATTATATCAATCCAAATAACTTTTTCTGACTGAACGACTTTAAGCATAAAAGTTTATTTGTATAAATTTGTATGAGATTCGTAATTTGTAAATGATATTATATAGGTAATATTATATCTTATTTTTTGGTTTTTGCCAACTTGCAAAGTCGCATTTTGGATATCGAGAGCAACCATAAAAAGTTTTTCCTTTTTTAGTTTTTTTAATAATGACCTCTCCTTTCTTGCACTTGGGACAGGCAAGATCAATCTTTTTAAGATATTTTTTTGTAAACTTGCACTTTGGAAAATTAGAGCAAGCATAAAATTTTCCATAGCGCCCCATTTTAATAACAATGGGGTTTTTGCATTCAGGGCAAAGTTCATTTGTTTTTTCTGTGAGATCGATTTTCTCAATCTCTTTTTCTTTGGCTTTAAGATTCTCTTCAAAAGGAAAATAAAATTTTTTAATAGGTTCTTGCCACCGGATATCACCCTTGGCGATCTTGTCTAAATCTTTTTCCATATTAGCAGTAAATTGAATATCTACTATTTGAGGAAAATGCTCGCACAAAAGATTGTTCACTAAACTTCCCATTTCTGTTGGCTTTAATTTTTTATTTTCATCTTTTTCCACATAATTTCTTTCTTGAATTGTTGATAAAATCGGCGCATAAGTTGATGGTCGGCCAATGCCATTTTTTTCCAATTCTTTTATCAGGGTGGCTTCGCTATAGCGTGAAGGAGGTTTTGTAAAGTGTTGATTGGGAGTAAGTTTTATTAATTTTAACGGACTTTTCTCTTCTAGGGGAGGTAATTCCTCCTCAGTAAATTTTAATGGATAAATTTTTAAAAATCCGTCAAATTTTAAAACCTGGCCGTTTGCGCGAAAAGTATAAGTTGGCTTTTGGATATTAGATGATAGGTTTTGGATTTTGGATTTGTTTGGAATTTGCGATTTGGAATTTGAGGTTTGGATTTCAATAATGGTTGAATCGAAACGGGCTTCTGCCATTTGCGATGCAATAAATCTTCTCCAGATTAAATCATATAATTTTTCTTCTGCTGGTTTCAATTTCGATTTTAAATTTTCAACAGTTTTTTGAGGAAAAGTCGGCCTTATTGCTTCGTGGGCTTCTTGGGCAGATTTTGATTTTGTTTTGTAGCGTCGAAAATAACCAGCCCAGTAATTTTTACCTAAATTATTTTCAATAAATTTTTTTGCCTGGAATAAACTTTGTTCAGATAAATTTAGAGAATCAGTACGATGATATGTAGATAAGCCCTTTTCGTATAACGATTGAGCAACTTGCATTGTGAATCTTGCCGAGAAATGAAGTTTTTGCCAGGCCTCTTGTTGCAGGGTGCTTGTAGTAAATGGTGGAAGGGGATTGCGCTTTATTTCTTTTTTTTCAATATGGCTGATTTTATATTCTGCGTTTTTTAAATCTTCAACAATTTTTTTTGCTTCTTTTTCGCTTTTGATTCCTAATTTTGGGATAACCTTACCGTCTTTTTTATAAAGCGTTGCTTTAAACTGATCATTTTTGCTTTTTGCTTTTTGCTTTTTTCTTTTGAGGAGCGAAGCGACGATTGTCCAGTATTCTTCTGGTTTAAATTTTTCTATTTCTTTTTCTCTGTCGCAAATCAATTTTACAGCTACTGATTGAACCCGGCCAGCTGAAAGACCTCTTTGTATTTTTTTCCATAGAAACGGAGAAAGTTTATAACCAACCAGCCGGTCTAAAACTCTTCTTGCTTGCTGGGCATTAACCAAATTTATATTAATCTTCCGAGGATTATTAAGGGCTTTTTGTATTGCTTCTTTGGTAATTTCATGAAAGGCGATTCGTTCATAAGGTTTTGAGTTTGTTTTGGTTTTGGGGTTTGGAGTTTTTGATTTTTCAATACCCAGGGCTTGGGTCAGATGCCAGGCGATTGCTTCTCCTTCTCTATCTTCATCAGTAGCCAAAATTATTTTTTCTGCTTTTGGCAAATATTTTTTTAATTCAGCAACTCTTTTTTTTGCTTTTTGAGGAATAATATATTTTGGTTCAAAATTATTTTCAATATCAATGCCCAATTCGCTTTTTGGCAAATCACGAACATGGCCATATGATGAGCGCACAATAAAATCACCTCCAGAAAGGAATTTTTGAATGGTATGTGCCTTGGTAGGGCTTTCAACAATAATAAGAAGCATAAAAATAAAGTAAAAATCAAAATGTAAAAGTTATAGATACTTGTGCCTTCAGCACGATATTGATAGATACTTGCTCGCTTCGCTCGCGATATTCATTGTAACAATAAGTATCTATAAATATCTATTGTTGTTTTGCATTTTGATGATCGCCGAGAACTTTGTTCTCTTCTTCCGTTGGAGTTTCAACTGAGACGTAAAAAGAATGAAATTCTTTGAACAGCCGAAACGTGAAAAGAATAAAATTCTTTGAACAGTCGAAACGTGAAAAGAATGAAATTCTTTGAACAGTCGAAACGCGAAAAGAATGAAATTCTTTGAACGTCTCATCTTGTTACTACAAGGCTCGATTTTTGATTATTCTCCCGTTTTTATCTATTTCTCCATTTTTTATTCTCTGGGAAGAAATTTCTTTTTTATCTTCTGCTAAAATAGTTTTTATTTTTATAATCTTGAGCGGTTTTAACCCTTTTTTCTTTCTTTCCTGATTAATTTTTTCTGCGCCCTTTTGAGTATCTTTTGAGACCACAATGGCTTGTCCACGTTGGAGAGCAATTCCAATAGGATCATTGATTTTAAATATTTCAAAATCAAAGCCCCTTTCTGATAAAAAATTATTTACAGCACTTTTTCTTTGAGCAAAGGTCATAGCATTTTTATTTATTGGCTTGTATTGAGCCAGGTATTTTTTTGAAGTAATACCTACTAATAATTTTTTACCTTTTTCAGCGCCACTGAGCAAAAAAAATTTGTGCCCCAGGTGCAATTTATCAAATGTGCCACCAGCAATTACTTCATTTACTCTTTCAAAATTTTTACAGCCCATCTCTAAATATTCTTTTATTTTCTTTTTAAGTGATGGTGTGATTTTTGTTACTACGCCCCCTTTATCTTTTAATCCATATACAATAAGTGAGTTTAACGGTGCAAAAAAGCAAGCTGGCAAAAACAAAAGATCTTCTTCTCCGCTTACAAAAATTGTAACAGGTACAGTATAACAAAAAGATAGTTTTACTGTATTCCATGCATTATTAACAACAAAAGAAGGAGGATTTTTTGTTTTTAAAACAATAGGTGCTTTGATTTTTTTTATTACTTTTTTATTCACCTTTTTTCTTTCGTTTTTCCCATCAATGATCGAAATATTAGGCACAATGCCTATTTTTTGTAACAAGATATTACTAAAATCGCCAATGCAAACAAGGGTTTGATAATTTTGGCTTTTTATTTCTTTTGCTAGTTCATCTTCTCCTTTTACTATTGTGCCAAAAGGCTGTCGAAATTCTTTAATTAATTTTCGGGGCAGTTGAAACAGAGGCATAAAACATTAGAACTACTTTTAACTTCATTAGATTAATTATTTATAGTATAAGTATTTCCGCTTCTTTTTATTTTTCCCTGTATTTCCATTAAGATTAAAGCAGAATTTACCTTGCCTGCGTCTAGTTTTGTTTTTTTAATAATTTCATCAGTGGAAGCCATTTCCTCTTTAAGTATTTTCAAAATAAGATCTTCTTCTGCTGTTTCTCCTTTTATTTCTTTTTCTTGATTAAAAGCGTCTTTTAAATTAAAAACAGCCAAAATATCACTGACTTTTGTTACGGGATGAGCACCTTGTTTAATCAACTCATTTGGTCCTTCCGAAGTTTTAGAAAATATTGGACCAGGTACAGCAAAAACTTCTCTGCCTTCTTCCAATGCTGAATTGGCAGTAATCAAGGAACCGCTATTTATTTTTCCCTCAATCACTACTGTGCCCCTTGCCATTCCAGCAATAATTCTATTTCTTAAAGGAAAATTATATGCTAAAGACGGTGTGCCCAGGGGAAATTCAGAAATAATTGCTCCTTTGTTTTCAATTTCCTTTGCTAAATTTTTATTTTCTGGCGGAAAAACAATATCAAGTCCTGTTCCAACTACTGCAACTGTTCTTTGTCCTCTTAAAAGGCAGGCCTTGTGAGAGAAGCTATCAATGCCCCTTGCCATTCCAGAAACTATTGTAAAATATTGACAAGCTTCTCCAATAATTTCAGAAACAACCATTTTTCCATAATCAGACGGATATCGGGTACCGACCGAAGCAAGATAATTTTCATTGGAGAGCAAATGTCCTTTGATATAAAAACCTATAGGGGGCTTGGCAATTTCTTTTAAGAGGGGAGGATATTCTTTTTCGTCTTTTGTAATAAATCTTACATTTTCTTTTTTTAATCGTTGCCACTCTTTTTCTATATCAATTTCCCTTCTTTTTTTTAAAAAATTAGAGACACTATCATTTTTAAATCCATATTTTTTTAATTTTTCCTCGCCAAGGTAAAATACTTTTTCTGGTTGAGAAACATGATTGAGAATTTTTATAACGCTTTCTGGACTAGGAGAAAAGGCAATGTTTAAGGCGTTTAAGATTTTTTTCTGAGATTCTTCCATATTTTTTTAATAATAATTTTTTTTCTTCAAAATAGCAAGGAGTGATCACCAATATACAAAATTAATATATTATAAATTTATATATTTGCAATTGTTTCTTTTTGGTATATGCTTTTAAAATTGCTATAATTATGAATATGAAACTTTCTTTTTTAGAGGATAAAAAAATTTTGATTTTGGGAATGGGGAAAGAGGGCAAAGATACCCTATCTTTTTTGAGGAAAAATTTTCCAGAAAAGGTTTTGGGAGTAGCTGATCAAAAAGATGTCAAATGTCAAATGTCAAATGTCAAAATATATTTTGGCAAGGATTATTTAAAGGCAATTGATGATTACGATATTATAATAAAATCACCAGGGATTTCTATTCATCTTCCAGAAATTGAAAAAGCTAATAAAGAAAAGAAATTAACCTCCCAAACCGATATTTTTTTTGAAAACTGTAAGGGTACCATTGTTGGTGTAACTGGCACAAAGGGAAAAAGTACTACTACTACTTTGATCTATCAAGTACTAAAAGAAGGCGGTATTAGGGCGCATTTGATCGGCAATATTGGAAAGCCGGTTTTATCCTATCTTTTTAATTCCTCAAAAAAAGATGTTTTTTGCTATGAGTTATCTTGTCATCAATTATGGAATTTGAAACATTCACCCCATATCGCAGTTTTTTTGAATCTGTTTCCTGAACACTTGGACTATTATAAAAATTTTCGAGAATACGCTTCAAGCAAAGCAAATATTTGTCGTTGGCAAAAAGCAGATGATTTTTTGATTTACAATGCCAATGATAAAAATGTAAAAAAGATCGCTCAAAAATCAAAAGCTCAGAAAATTCCTCTTAAAGATTATTCCAACATTCTCAAGAATGTTGGAATTAAAAAAATACCTCTTCTTGGCGAACACAATCTTTTAAATATCGCTGCAGCGATTGAGGTAGGAAAAATTTTTAAGATTCCTAATTTAAAAATTAAAAGAGGTATTGAAAATTTCAAACCCTTGCCGCATCGACTAGAATTGGTTGGTACCTTTAAAGGAATCACCTTTTATAATGATGCTTTATCAACAATTCCTGAAACCGCTATCGCTGCCTTAGATGCTTTGGGGGATAAAGTAGAAACCATTTTACTGGGCGGTTACGACAGAAATATCGATTTTGATAATCTAGCAAAAAAAATTTTAAATTCAAAAATCAAAAATATTATTTTATTTCCAACCACTGGAGAAAAAATTTGGAGAGCTGTTCAAAAAGAATTTCAGAAAAAAAATTATCAATCAAGAGATCGTATTAAGTCATTTTTTGTCGATAATATGAAAGACGCTGTAAGGATCGCTTTTAAAAACACCAATCAAGGAAAGATTTGTCTTTTGTCTTGCGCCTCAACCAGTTTTAGTTTGTTTCGTGATTACAAAGAAAAAGGCAATCAATTCAAAAAATGGGTAAAATACTATGGGAAAACTTAAATAGAAATTTTCAATTTTCAAAATTAGTAAACCGTCTCGAAACGCAGCGTACAAATTCCAAATCACAAGCACCAAATAACAAACAAATTCCAAGCACCAAACTCTAAATTCCAAACAAATACTAAATTCTAAACTAAACAGAAATCAGTTATCAGAGATCAGAAAAACAGAAATTATTATTACATAAATTTCCAAGCTCCAATAACCAATGACCAATCAAATTCTAATGTTCAAAATTCTAAACAAAAGTGTACAACACCATTGAACATTAGGATTTAGAGCTTAAAGAACTTCGTTCTTTTCGCCCTTCGTTTAGCTTCGCTAAGCTTGGAATTTGATTGAAAATTGGAATTTGGAATTTGGAGTTTAATAGTTTATGCGCGACGCCAACGTTTACCGTATCACGTTAAACGGTAGCGAAGCGTTAAAAAGAAGGCA
>DAOPTN010000007.1:0-16940 GCA_035349995.1 Candidatus Pacearchaeota archaeon | reverse complement strand
AAAATTTCATTTTCTTTTCGACGAGCTCGCTTCGCTCTCTCGTTCGCGATGACAGCGGGCGAAGCGTTTAAAAAAAATTAAAAATTAAAAATTAGAAATTAAAAATTTTCATTTGAGTTTTTGAAAACTATGCCCAGTCCCAGAGCTCTAGAAAAATCCGGCGTAATATTGTTTTTTTCATTACTTTCTCTTATAGCAGCGATTATTGGTTTTATAAATGGTGCTGAGTGCGGTAATTGGTTGTGCTCTTATTTTTTTATTGGTTTGGCAGTTATTCTTTTTTTCTGGGGATTTGAAGTTGCTCAATAAATTCAATTTGTTTTATGGTGTTCAATCCAAAAGAAAGCGAGCGTCGTCTTGCGATTATTCGAATTCAACAGCAAGAAAAAAAGGCAAGGGAGATGGCTATTTTGCACAATCTTCCTTATATTGATTTAACTGTAACTCCTATTGATCTTGATGCTCTTGCTTTGGTGCCAAAAGAAAAAGCAGAAAAGGGATTATTTGTTCCTTTTCAAAAAATTGAAAAGAGGATTTTATTTGCTACTGTTGATCCTCAAAACCCTCTTTTGAAAGAGACAACAGAAAAATTTAAAAATAAGGGATTTATTGTTGAAATTCTTATTTGCTCTAAAAGATCATTAGAGAGGGCTTTAAAAGAATATAGCAAGGTTCCTGCTTCTTCTAAAGAAGTAGTAGGCAAGATAAAAATAAAAAACGAACGTATTGGTTTGATTGAAAAGGAAATAAAAAATATTGCTGATTTAAAAAGCAGATTAGAAAATATATCTAAAGAAGGGAATGGCTGGGTACTTGAAATGATTTTAGGAAGCGCATTGGCTCTTCGTGTTTCTGATATTCATATTGTATCTGCTTTAGAGGGAGCCAATCTTCGTTATAGAATTGACGGAATTTTGTATGATATTACATTATTAAATGAACCAATGTATCATTCATTGTTGAATCGATTAAAACTTCTTTCAGGGCTTAAGGTAAATATTGAAGACATTGCTCAGGATGGAAGATTTAGTATTTTTGCCAAGGAGCAAGAAATCGAAGTACGGCTTTCAGTGATTCCTGGTGAATACGGAGAAGATATTGTAATGAGGATTTTAAATCCAGATATGATTCTTTCAATTGAGGAATTAGGTTTACATCCTTGGCACCAAGAGGATATATTGCGAGAAATAAGAAAACCTACGGGAATGATTTTAATTTGTGGACCGACAGGATCTGGTAAAACTACTACTCTTTATGCTTGTTTAAAAAAAGTAGCGACATCAAAGGTAAAAGTAATTACTATTGAAGACCCTATTGAATATCACCTTGAAAACGTTGATCAAACTCAAATAGAACCTGAAAAGGGATATGGTTTTACTAATGCCCTAAGGGCAGCAATGAGACAAGATCCTGATATTATTTTGATTGGAGAAATAAGAGATGGCGAAACAGCTGAAACAGCTATTCAAGCTGCTTTGACAGGACACTTAGTATTTTCAACTCTTCATACCAATGATGCTGCGGGTGCAATTCCTCGATTAATTGAATTGGGAGCAAATCCTGCTTCTATTGCCCCTGCTTTTAATCTTATTGTGAGTCAGCGTCTTTTAAGAAAAATTTGTAAAAAATGTGCAAAAAAGATAATAATAGATGAAAAAACAAAGGAGAAAATAAAAAAAGAACTAGAAGGTCTTCCATTAGAAATTAAACCTAATCTTGAAGGAAATATTGAAATTTTTCAACCTCAGGGTTGTGTTGATTGCAATAATTCTGGTTACAAAGGAAGAATTGGCGTTTTCGAAATTCTTAAAAAAACACCGATAGTTGAAAAAACAATTTTAACAATTCCATCGATTTCTATAATGAGAGAAATTGCAATTCAAGAAGGAATGATAACAATAAGACAGGATGGTATATTGCGGGTTTTAGAAGGAATTACTACTATTGAAGAATTAGAAAGGGTATTAGGGCCGATCGAAGAATAAAATAAAAAAACCGCCAGTGGAATAATAAAAAGTTCTTTTATAAAAAAGAAAAATTAGAATTTTTCCGAGGAGTGGTTTGGCTTTAGTCCATTGAGCTGGGTTGCCCCAAGTCGCAGGAGAAACTAAACCATCCGAATACTAAGAAAAATTCCAGTGGGCAATTTTAAAATAACTCCTTTTAGGGGTTTTTTCTAATCAGCCCTTATTCCACTTGCGGTCTTTATTATTTATAGCATATGAAAATGAATTTGTCAAGGGTAAAGAAAAAAATATTAATTTTTATTTTAGCAATTCCATTTTTGGTTTTGCCTTTTGAATTAGCGTGGGGAGCTAATCCTGGTGATGTGGTAATAAATGAAGTAATGTGGGCAGGAGCAGATAATGAATGGATTGAACTTTATAATAATACTGATGAAGAGATTAATTTAGAGGGATGGAGAATAGATAATACACGATCATCCAGTGTAGAATCTAACACTTTGTTATTAAATGGAAAAATAGAACCAGGAAGTTATTTTGTTATTTGCGAAACAGCGATGGAAAATTGTGATTTTAATTTGGAATCTATTTCTCAAACTAAATATAGTCTTTCTTTAAATGATACTTATAACAAAAATGGACAATTAATTTTAAGAGATGCAAATCAAATTATTATTGATCAAACGCCAGAAGCAACCGAAGATAACTGGCCAGCTGGTAAAAATGATTCTAAAAATAAAAAGTATTTTTCAATGGAACGAGTGAATCCAAAAGTTTCTGGTATTGAGCCGTCTAATTGGAAAACCACCATAACCGATAAAATTTGTGGTACTTCTACTACTAGTAGTGGATCGATTTATTATCATTATGGTACTCCCAAAGCCCAAAATTCTCAATTTTCAACTGCGCTTCCTCAACCTCTTTCTGCCAATGCTGGTGATAATGATATTATTAGCACTACTGGCACAGAGATTACTTTTGATGCTTCCGCTTCAACCGGCGATATTCAAAGTTATTCTTGGAATTTCGGAGATGGTGAAACAGCAACAGGTAAAATTGTTACTCATAAATATCAATATCCCGGCGAATATTACGTTTCCTTAATAATAAGCGATGGCGAAAAAGAAAGTTCTGACTTAAAAAAAGTTACTATTTTTTCTTCTGAAATTTTTATTTCTGAGTTTTTGCCAAACCCTAAAGGAGATGATTCTGGAAAGGAATGGATTGAGGTTGTAAATGAATCAAGTAATGTGCAAAATATTTCTGGTTGGGGATTAGGGAATAGTTCTGAAAAACCTAAATTTATTTTTCCCTCTGGTAGCTATCTTGCTTCGCAAGGTTTGATTTTACTTTCTTCGTCTTTAACTAAAATTTCACTTTCAAACGATAGTGGTTCTTTATTTCTTTTTTATCCCTCAGGAAGCATTTCTCAGGAGGTAAAATATGAAAATCCAGGAGAGGATGTTTCAATTGCAAGAAAAGACGGAGAATATTTTTACACGAAAAATCTAACCCCTGGAATGAAAAATATCGTTTCTCTTTCTTTCAAAGAAGTACAATCAAATAGTGCTTCTCAAGCCCAATCCTTATCTCAATCTTCAACTTCAACTTCAACTTCAACTCAAAGTCAAAATCAAAGCCAACCTCAAAATCCGAGTGAGGCCTCAACTCAAAATTTAACCCCGAATCAAGAATCCGCTTCTTTTAATTCAAAAGTCAGTGAGGAAAATGAGGATCTCGTTTTACAAGGTCAAACAGTTGCTGTGCCAACAAACACTTTGCCTCAAGATGTTTTAAATAAAAATCTTTTAGCTGAAGTAAAAGCAAATCAAACAAAATTAATCTTATCAATCGTATGCGTTACTCTTTGCTCTGGATTTTTTGGCGTTAGTTTGGTAATATTAAGGAGAAAATTAAAAAATAAAAACATTGGTGATAAAAATATTGAAAAAATTGAAGTCGAAATAGAAAAATAATTTTTCCCGAATTTTCCTCGAGTCGTTTCGAATTTTTCTCGAATATTCGAGATTTATTCGTTTTCATTCGTAGATCATTCGAGAGATATTTTTTATGTCAGGTCATTCACATTGGGCAGGTATAAAACATAAAAAAGGATTAGAAGATGCAAAGCGGGCAAAGATCTTCTCTAAGATGAGTCGGTTAATTTCAGTTACTGCTAGGGAAAAAGGAGGAGATCCTGAAACGAATGCAGAATTAAAAATGGCTATCGAGAGAGCCAAGTCCTTTAATATGCCCCAAGAAAATATTGAGCGGGCAATAAAAAGAGGATCCGGAGAATTAGGAGAAGAGAAATTAGAGAGTTTTTTGCTGGAAGGTTTTGGTCCAGGAAAAATTGCAGTTTTGATAGAAGGAGTAACTGATAATAAAAACAGAACTATAGCTGAAATTCGACACCTCTTTGAAAATTTTGGAGGAAAATTGGCAAGCGGTGGAGTATTGTGGATGTTTGAAAGAAAAGGAATTATTACAATAGCCGAACATCAAGAATATAAGGACAAAAAAGATGATTTGGAGTTATTAGTTATTGAAGCAGGAGCAGAGGATATAGAATGGAACGAGAATGAAGTATTAGAAGTTTACACTAAAGCAGAAGATTTAAATCAGGTTAAAAAAAATTTAGAAGAAAAAGGTATTAAGATTGAAAATATCAATTTGGGTTTTAAGGCAAAAGAGGAAATCAGGATTGAAGATAAAGAAACAAAAGATAAGATTGAAAAATTATTCGAATCCCTTGATGAGCGTGATGATGTTCAAGAAATTTACTCTAATTTAGCCGTCTAACACCTTTTTTTAATTTTACATTCTAATCTATGCCCAAAGAAAGTGAAATTAGAAAAAAAGTAGTGCAAATATTAGAAAATGATGGTTGGATTGTGTGGTATCCTCCAAAGGTCCGGTATAAAAAAACGGACATTTTTGGTATTATTGATTTATTGGCATTAAAAGGTCGAAGACAAAAAAATATTCAATTAACAACAGTTTCTAACCTTGCTACAAGAAGAAAAAAAATTGATAATTTTTTGACAAAATTTGAAATTGAAATGACAGTAGAAATCTGGGCTTGGTACGCTAAAAAGAAAGAGTTTAAAAAAGAAAAGGTACGTTTTGATTTGCCCAAAAAACCAAAAAAGAAAAAACCAAAAATTATCTAGCAATTGAATCTTAAATTTTTTTATGTCTTTTTTAGTAGAACAAATTGTTAATTTTGGAGTATCAGAGGGTACGTTAGCCTTAATTTTAATGTTGCCGGTAGTGGCTACTTTTATCGCCTTTGCCCGGCAAATTATTGGTATTCGGGGTTTTGGTATTTATATTACCTTGATTATTGCTTATGCCTTTGTTGCTACAAAATTAAAATATGGCATTGTCATATTTTTAGTAGTAGTTATTGCAGGAACATTGATGCGGCGGTTGCTTCAAAAAATAAAGATTCTTTATTTGCCTCGAATGGCAATGGTACTTACTTTTGTTGCTTTAGCTGTTTTTTTGATGTTTCTTTTGGGTAGCTATTTAAATATAGAGGGGCTTCAGGTAATTTCTATTTTTCCTATTTTAATTATGACTCTAGTAGTGGAAAGATTTGTTGCTGCGCAAATGGAAAAGGGTCAAAGAACAGCAATTTTTATGACGTTAGAAACTTTGATATTAGCAATTATTTCTTATTATATTATCACTTGGGCTTCGCTTCAGCAATTATTACTTGAATGGCCTATTGTTTCTATTTTTGTTGTTTTGATTTTAAATTTTGCTTTAGGACATTGGACTGGTTTTCGACTATCAGAGTATTTTCGTTTTAAAGAGTTAATGGAATATTTGCCTAAAAAATAGTTGAAGTTTGTAAATTATATTTTATGTATGGAATTCTTGGCATTAATGCACGTAATCAAAAATATTTAGACTCTTCTAAGAAGATAAAGAAGACCCTGGATTCAAAATTATTGACCAAAAATATTTTAAAAGAAGCTGGTTTGCCTGTGCCCAATACCTTAGCTCTTATTAAAACACGATCAGAGCTTTTTAATTTTAACTGGGAAATTTTACCTCCTACTTTTGCTTTGAAACCAAACAGGGGATTTGGAGGACAGGGGATTATTGTGGTTTATGGCAAAAAGAAAAAAACCATAGAACCGACTTGGATACGGTCAGATGGTTCTTTAGTTAGAAAAGAAGATCTTGAGGTACAGATTCTTGATATTATGGAGGGAAATTTTTCTTTATTCTCTTTGCCTGATGTTGCTTTTTTTGAAGAAAGAATAAAAGTATTAAAAGAATTAAAACCATATTCTTGGAAAGGTATACCTGACATTCGGATAATAGTATTTGAAGGAGTGCCTGTAATGGCTATGCTCCGTTTGCCAACGCCAGAATCTAGAGGAAGAGCCAATCTTCATCAAGGAGCTGTTGGTGTTGGGATTGACCTTGGCACGGGCCTTACCACCAATGCTGTTTGGCATAATAAATTTATTGATTATTATCCTGGTACAAGATATCTTTTAAGAGGTATAAAGATTCCTTTTTTTAAAGAAATTTTAAGATTCTCTATTAACGCTCAAGCCGCTATGGGAATAAAATTTTTAGGAGTTGATGTTGCTATTGATCGTGAGAGGGGACCGGTAATTCTTGAGCTTAATGCAAGACCTGGTCTTTCAATCCAAATGGCAAATTTAGCTGGACTAGAAGAACGTTTAAAAAGAATAGCCGGTCTTAATGTAAAATCTAGCGAAAAAGGAGTGAGACTGGCTCAAGATCTTTTTGGTGAATCAAAAGAAGATCAGTTGATAGAAACAATTGATGATAAAAAATTAGAACCATTATTAGGCAGGAAGGTCTTAGGACCGATAGAAGAAGTAGAGATAGTTGTACCTCATTTAGACAAGGAAAAAACCAATGATGATTATTTAAATGAGCGGCGATATTATAAAACTATTGCTAAAATTGATACAGGAGCTTGGCGTAGCGCTATCTCTTTTGAAATTGCTAAAAAATTAAAAATAAAAGAAGGCGGAGAATTAAGAATGGTAAAATCTGCATTGGGTGAGGAAATAAGAACAATTACGCCATTAGTTTTTTTTATCAAAGGAGAAAAGATTGAAACAGAAGTATTTTTAGCCGATAGGTCACAAATGAAGTATGAAATGATTATTGGTCGTAGAGACCTAAAACGATTTTTAATCGATCCTGCCAAAAAGATTGATATTAAAAAATAAAAATTGAATCTTTTTTATGAATATTTCTCCCCAGAAAGTGGCATCAAAAATAGAATCAACTTACGAAAAAAACATTTTTAGTTTTCCTTTAAAATATCAATTCCACTTTTTTCTTCGTCTTTTTCGAATCACTGGTGATAAAAAATATTTAATGCCTATTTTGACCTATCAAAAGCTTCGGGCGATAGAAACAATTCAGATGATAAAAAATAGGAATCAAAAATTATTTTTAGAGAAAAAATCAAACAATCTTTTTAAAAAATTACCAAAGCGAGGAGAGAAGAATAAAAAAAGAAGAAAAGTCTTTCAAAAAAATAAGCAAATTTTATTTTATTTTTATCTTGTAGAATCTTTGTATCAATGGAAAGTTTTTAAGATATCTGAAAATGAATTTTTTCAAAAATATTATAATGAGGGAATAGAATATCTTTCAAAAATTGATTTTGGAAAGATTATTTTCGAAAAAGATCTTTTTTTACATTATTTAGCTCAAGTAGTAAATCAAGTATATTACTTAGAATATTTAGGAATTTCAACGTTGAAAGAAAGGCTCTTGAAAGATTTTCAAAAAATATTTTTTCAAAAAGAAAAAGAATCATTGTATGATTTTAAAAATAAGATTTATGGACTGACTCATCTTGTTATTACTGATTCAGATTATTACCAAAGATTTGTTTCTAAAAAGAAAAATAAATGGATTTTAGATTATTTTGAAAAAAATCTTTCAAGGATTTTTAAAGAGACAAATCCTGATATTGTAGGTGAGGTGGGGCTTTCTTTTAAGCTATGCAGAGAAAATTCTCCGGCAGTGCTCAAAAAAATTAAGAACTATTTAATTTTTTCTTTTGACCAAAAACGAGGATATATTCCCCAAAAAGATACACGAGAAAATAACGATCTTCAAAAGGCAGAGCATAGAAATATTATTGCCTTGATGTTTTTAAAAGATTTTAAAAAATTATACAAAGGGCCAAATCTTATAAAATTTACATTTTAATTTATAATAACTGTTATTGTGAGCAAGATTAAAGGATGAATGTTTATACTTTATCATCTATTATTTATTTTTAATTCAAAATCACTCAATATTATCATATGAAACTTTCTTTTTTAAGAAAAAAACATCCTCAGTTTATTTATCAATCATTTTCTTATCAATTAAAAAGAAATAATTTAATTATTACTTTTGATTTTAGAATCCCTCCAGATTTTAAATTTTCACCACAAGTAAAAATAAAAAATATTGATAAAAAACGATTTCAAAAAATAAAAAAGGAAACCTTGGAAAATCTTATTTTTAATTTGGGAATGGTTGAATCTTTAAGCTATTGGAAGGCGACCTTATCACCAAAAATAAATATTGAAGCCGGTTATTTAACAAAAGAACAAATCTCTTGGTGGCAGGATCTAATTTTAAAAGGAATGGGTCAGTTTTTTTACGAAAATAAAATTGATTTTACAAAATCAAATTTTCTTAAAATTAAATCTTCTCAAAAATCACTAAATTTTGATGGTCCAGAAAAATTACAATTAAAAGATAGGATTTTGATTCCTCTTGGCGGAGGAAAAGATTCAATAGTAACTTTAGAAATACTAAAAGAAGCAGAAGAAGAATTTAAAATTTTTTCTTTAAATCCAACCGAAGCGATTAAAAAAATAATAAAAATAGGAAAGGAAAAATCTCCTATTGTGATTGAAAGAAAGATAGATCCTTTACTTTTAAAATTAAATCAAAAAGGTTATCTAAATGGTCATACGCCTTTTTCTGCATATTTAACTTTTTTAACTGCTCTTTGCGCGGTGATTTTTGATTTTAAATATGTTGCTTTTTCTCAGGAGCGAAGTTCAAATGAGGGAAATATTAAATATCAAGGCAGGATTATTAATCACCAGTATTCAAAAAGTTTTGAATTTGAAAAAAAGTTTAGGGATTATCTTGAAAAATATTTAGTAAAAGGTGTTTATTCTTTTAGTTTTTTACGGCCGCTTTATGAAATTCAGATTGCTAAATTATTTTCTTGTTATCCTCAATATTTTTCAGCATTTTTGAGCTGTAATGAAGCACAAAAAACTTATTCTGGCACAAAAAGGCCAATTCAAAAATGGTGCGGCCAATGCTCCAAGTGTCTTTTTGTTTTTACTATTCTTTATCCTTTTATGGAGGAAAAAACATTAATAAAAATTTTTCATAAGAATCTTTTTAAAGATCAAAATTTATTACCCTTAATGCAAGAACTAATTGGAATAAAAGATTTCAAGCCCTTTGAGTGTGTAGGCACAAAAAAGGAAAGTAAGATTGCTTTTTATCTAGCTTGGAAAAAGAAAAAAAAGAGTGGGGGAGAATTGCCGTTTTTACTGATGTGGTTTGAAAGAAATATTTTTCCAAGAGAGAAAAATTGGGAAAATATTTCAAAAGAAATAATGCAGGGATTTGATCAAAACCATTTTTTGCCAAAGGAGTTTGAGAGAATATTAAAGAAAAAATTAAAAAAACCAGTGCAAACCCTTGACAAATTTTGAATTAGGGAATATAATTTTATTGAAGGTAATAAAATTACCTTTTTGAATATTTGTACTATCTCCAAAACAGAATCTTCTGAAGGATCAAAAGGTTGTAAACCAGTAAGAAAAGGGAGATTTAAAAGACTGCTTTTAAGAGAAGCAGTAGTTTTAGTTTGGCTTTTTTTAATGTTTTTTGTCTTGCCGGAACAAATAGTATTAGCTGAAACTGGTTCTGTAAAAATGTCTCTTTCTAATATAGAAGTGGCACAACAAACAAAAACTAATTTAGAAAAAAATAGTAGTGCCATTCAATCCTTAGAAGAGCATTTTTTAAGTAATCAAGAAGAAGGGATAGTAATTACTCCAAATACTCCTGTGATAAAAAATCTTATCCAGGATCAAGAATTATTAAAAAAAGAAAATAAAGAACAAGGACAGGAACAAGAACAGCGAAAAGAAAGTGTTGAATATACAATAAAAGAAGGTGATACTATCTCTGGTATTGCCGCCTCATTTGGATTAAAAACTCAAACTATTTTATGGGCAAATAATCTTAATGACTCAAGTATCATAAGGCCAGGAGATTCAATTACTATTCCACCTGCCGATGGTATTATTTATACTGTGAAAAAAGGAGATACATTAGGTAAAATTGCTCAAGATTATAAATCTGATTTAAATGAAATTTTAGATTGGAATCAATTAGATAACGATAAGATTGTTGAGGGGCAGAAACTGTTTTTGCCAGGCGCTAAAAAACCGGTTATTGTAGTAAAAACTTCCCCTGTCTCTTCCTCTTCTTCTCCAGTGACTTCAAACGTTGTTCCTCGTACAGCACCAGTTTATTCTTCTTGCCATCAATTTCCATATGGTTATTGTACTTGGTATGTAGCACAAAAAAGATGTGTGCCTTGGGGAGGAAACGCCAAAGATTGGCCGTCAAATGCTCAGGCATATGGTTATAGTGTTTGTTGGGGAAGTAATTGTGATTGTCCAGCGGGTAGTATTTTAGTAACTAGAGAAAGTTGGTATGGACACGTATCTTATGTTATTGGTCAAACAAATACCACTATTACTATTTCAGAAATGAATAGATATGGTTGGGCAAAAGTAAACACTAGAACCATTAACAAGGGTAATTGGATTATTAGGGCTTGTATATACTAAATCGATGTCTAACTTGCTAAAATTAGTAATGGAAGGATTGATGGTTGGGGTTGCTATTTTTACACCGCTTTATATTGATCCTCATTCTACCGAAGGATTGAGTGAGTTGAGCCCATGTTATGCTGAAGGAATTGATGAGATGGACAAAGAAGAAATTTTAATTATTGATGAAGGATTAGAATACAAGATTGAAAAGAATGGTGGAACAATAGAAGAAATTTTAAAGAACGCTCAAATTGAAATTAACGAGGAAGATATTATTTTCCCCGCAAAAGAGATTGTTTTTCAGTCAGGGACAAATATTATTATTCAACGCGCTACGCCAGTAATTTTAAATTTTTACGGCAAAGAACAAAAAATTTTTACCCAAAAGGAAAAAATTTCAGAAGTTTTGATTGAAAAAGGAATAGAAATAAAAGAAAATGATTTAATAAATGTTGATCTTGAAAAATCAATTTTTCCAGGAATAGAAATTAAAATTTGGCAGAAACCAAAGCCAAAAGAACCGGAGATAGCAAAGACAGGCAGATCGCAGACAGGTATTGGTAGTTGGTATAATTTTATTCCAGGAGATTTTTGTGCCTCAACTGCTTTTAAAAAGGGAACTAAATTATTGGTTACCAATCTTGAGAACGGGCGTCAATTAGTGGTTACAGTAAATGATTATGGTCCTGTTAATTCAAGAATTATTGATCTTGAAAAAACTGCTTTTGCAAAACTTGCTCCTCCTTCAAAAGGAGTAATAAAGGTTAAGGTAGAGGAAATTCATCATTAAGAAAATTTTTAAATTTTTAAAAACGCCCTTCTGGCGTTTTTTTAGATTAAAATAAAACCTTTCGGAGTGCCGGGAATTGAACCCGGGTCGCACCCACCCCAAGGGTGTATACTACCATTGTACTACACTCCGTTAAATAAAAATATTTTATTTAACCTTTGAAAGAGTTTTAATACATTGAGTACAGGCTTTTACTCTTTTTCCATTAGAAAGATGCACCCATTGAAGGTTGGGATATTTTCTTTTTTTAGGGGCAGGATTGTACTTGCCACGAAGCTTATTTAGAGGTATACTCTTTATATAAGTTTTACCGCAAATTACACACTTTCGCATAATCAACGAATGTACGAATCTATATTAATATACGAATTTGTAAATTCGTAATGAATTCGCAATTCTTAAACATTATACTTTATTTTTCTTTTTTTTGCAATATTTTATGGATGTTTTTATTTTAATTTTTATTTTTTTAATATTTTATTTCTCAATGACTGTTCATGAAGTTGCTCATGGGGCAGTAGCAGGAATGTTGGGAGATCCTACTGCTAAATTAGCAGGACGGCTTACTTTAAATCCTTTGAAACATCTTGACCCTATTGGATCGGTAATTTTACCTGCATTTTTGATTTTAACAAGTGCTTTTAACGGGGGAAGTGGGATTATTTTTGGATGGGCAAAACCAGTTCCCTATAATCCCAATAATCTCTGCGATAAAAAATATGGAAGAGCAAAAGTAGGTGCGGCTGGTCCCCTTGCTAATTTGCTTGTTGCTATTGTTTTTGGTCTCTGTCTTCGTTTTTTGCCGATGACGGAAAATGCCTTTTTTCAAAATTTACAGATGGGATTTATTTATATTGTATGGATAAATTTACTCTTCTTTGTTTTTAATTTATGGCCAGCTCCGCCCTTTGATGGTCATCACATTCTTTTTAGTTTTTTTCCGTCATTGGAAACAAAAATTGGCTTTTTAAAGAATCCATTCTTTTCAATGTTAATGGCAATTTTATTTATGTCTATTATTGGTTTTCCTTATATCTGCCCTTGGTTGTTTCAATTATTAACAGGAATGAATATATTTTAAAATAAGTGTCATTTTGATTTTTGCTTTTTTAATTAAATTCCATGTCCCAAATTGATGAAATAAAAGAGCGGTTAGATATCGTACAGGTAGTTTCTGAATATGTGCAGCTTAAAAAAGTAGGAGCAAATTATCGGGCTCTTTGTCCTTTTCATTCTGAAAAAACACCTTCTTTTTATGTTTCACCCTCAAAACAAATTTATAAATGCTTTGGCTGCTTTCTGCCCACTACCTTGGTCAAAACTGAAAATGGATATCACCCCATTAGTGGAATTCAAACAGGCCAAAAAGTTCTTACTCACAGAGGCAGATATATGCCAGCTATTAAGACATTGAGAGACTACGAAGGAGAAGTGATTGATTTAAAATTAAGGAAATCAAATGAAGTTGTTTCTTTGACCTTGGATCACGAAGTGTACGTTATTAAAACAAGGCATTGTAAGTATAAAAATAGATTGACAAGAATTTGTAATTGGAATTGTAAAAAAAGTTGCCCAGCAAAATTTTATCAAAATTACAAAATTGAAAAATTACCAGCTAGTCAACTATCGATAGGTGATTATTTACTTTATCCAATTAATCAAGAGATTAGAGACATAGAGTTTCTTAATTTAGAAAAGTATTCTACATGGAGAAAAGGTGTTTTTGGATTTAATCCAAAAACAATTCCTCTGAAGATAAAAGTTGATAAAAATTTCTTAAAATTAATTGGTTATTATATAGCTGAGGGAAGTAATCATCGAGCATATATTAGATTTAGCTTAGGAAGCCATGAAGAATTATTTGCAAAAGAGATAAGGGAGTTGATTGAAGATATATTTAAAATTAAAACAACAACTTATAAACGGAAAAAAGAAGGTAAAACAGGATTGGAAATTACTGCTTGTAATTCAAAATTGGCTAATATTTTTGGGAATCTTTGTGGTAAAGGAGCAGCAAATAAACATATTCCTTTCGAGTTTCAATACCTTCCTTCGGAAAAGCAAAAAACAATTTTAGAGGCTATTCATAAAGGAGATGGTTGGACAAAAGAAGGAAAGATTAAGTATATCGATACAATTTCTTTAATACTAGCGGAACAAATTAGAGATATTTTATTGAGATTAAACATTGCGCCGACTTTTTGGATTCATCAAAAGAAAATTGACAAAAAAGGTACTCATCATAAAAAAAGTTTTACCGTAATGTGGCAAGAACATTATCAGCTAAATTATTCTCAATTTTACAACGAACCTGGCGGGACAGAATATTGGCTTTTACCAATCGAAAATATCAAGAAGAAAAGTTATAAAGGAAATGTTTATAATTTAGTTGTAGATAAAGATCATTCTTATACAACTTCTAATTTTGTAGTAGGGAATTGTGGCAAATCAGGGGATATTTTTAAATTTATAATGGATATTGAAGGGGTTGAGTTTAAAGAGGCCTTAGAGATTTTAGCAAAAAAAGCTGGAGTAGAACTGAAAAAGGAATCACCTCAAAAAAGAACTGAAAGACAACGTCAATATGAAATATGTGAAATAGCAACCAAGTTTTTTGAGGCTCAAATGACGCGGACCAATGCAGGAAAAAAGGCAAAAGATTATCTTTTGTCAAGAGGAATTTCTGAAAAATCAATAAAAGAATGGCGGTTAGGTTATGCGCCTAATAGCTGGCAGGGGCTTTCTAATTTTTTAGTAGGAAGGGGATATAAAAGAGAAGAGATTGTAAAAGCAGGGCTGGCAGTGCAGAGAGAAAATATTAGCGGAAATTCGCAAGACATTAGTAATTATTCTCGAGGTTCATATGACCGTTTTCGGGGGAGAATAATGTTTCCTATCTTTGATATTCAAGGCAATGTTATTGGTTTTGGCGGTCGAATCACAGAGGAGCAAAATGAAAAAATGAAAAAAGAAAAAGGAGGAGCACCGGCAAAATATATCAATACGTCCAATACTTTAATTTATGATAAGTCAAGAGTTCTTTACGGATTGCACAAGGCGAAAACATCAATTCGAGAAAAAGATGAAATTGTTTTAGTTGAAGGATATACAGATGTTATTTTAAGTTCACAAGCCGGAGCAAAAAATGTTGTTTCAACATCAGGCACTGCCCTGACTCCTTTGCAATTAAAAATTCTTTCCCGTTATAGTAAAAATCTTACTTTATGTTTTGATATGGATATTGCTGGTCAAGCTGCTACCAAAAAAGGTATTGACATTGCTCAAATTCAGGGTTTTAATATAAAGATAGTATCATTGCCTGATGAAAAAGATCCGGCCGATGTTATAAAAGAAAATCCCCAAGAGTGGTTAAATCTTATAAAAGAATCAAAAGAAATTATAAGCTTCTATTTTGAAAAGTGTCTTTCGCATTTTGACCCGGGAAAAATTGAAGACAAGAAAAAGATTGCTGAAACACTAGTGCCCCTTATTTCAAGAATTCAAAATAAAATTGAACAAGGATATTGGATTCAAAAGCTAGCAAATGCTATAAATTTAAACGAAGAAGTTGTTTGGGGAGAAGTCAAAAGAATTATTAGTACTCATCAATTTCCTTCAAATTCTTCTAACAATAGTAACGAAATTGGTGATTCATTTGCAAAAATTAGCGAACAAAAAAAAGATCAGCAAAGACAGATCGAGGAACGTTTATTAATGATGTTTTTACAAACACCAGAAGAAACAAAAAATATTGGACCGATTAAATTTTCTTTTCCTGAGGGTCAAATAATTTTTAATGCCTTGAAAGAAAAGAAAAAAATTCCAAAGGAATTAGAAGAGCTTGTAGCAGAACTTGAATTGCAATTTGATATTGAAAAAGAGAAAGACTCAACAATGGACGTAAAAAAAGAGATTGAATTTTGTATTTTAAGATTAAAAGAGTTTTCAAGGCAAAAAAAATTGCAAAGAATTATTAAAGAAATAAAAGAAGCCGAATCTAAAAATAACAAAGAAAAAGTTTCTAAGCTTTTAGAAAAATTGAACAAAATATAAAATAAATATGAAAAAGCAAACTAAAAAAACAAAAAAGAATAAAACATCTTTACCATCTTCCAAAACCAAGAATAAAAACAAAAAGACAAAAAGGACAAAACCTCTTTCTCAAAATAAATTGAAAAATAAAACAACAACTACAGAAAGCAAAGCAAAAAAATTGCAAAGCAAAAAAAAATCAGAGGCATTCTCAAGGAGTAGAATCGCTATAAAGGAAGAGGCATTAAAAGAATTAATAAAGAGAGGAAAATCTCGTGGTTTTGTGACTCTTTCAGAAGTTTTAAAATTTTTTCCCAGAGCAGAAGAAGACATAGCTGGGCTTGAAGAAATTTATCAAAAACTAGAAAGCGAGGGGTTGAGAGTAGAGGATTCTGTTGATTTTTTGGGAGACATAGATCTTGCTTCTTCTCCTGAACAGATTCCAGAGATAGACTCTATTCAAAAATATTTAAAAGAAATTGGCCGTTATCCGCTTTTGACTCTTGAAGAAGAAAAAGAGTTATCTCAACGTTTAGAAAGGGGAGACAAGGCAGCTCAGAAAAAATTAATTCAATCAAATCTTCGACTTGTGGTCTCCATTGCTAAAAAATATCTTGGCCGGACTCCTCATTTAACATTGCTTGATTTGATTCAAGAGGGAAATATTGGGCTTTTCAAAGCAGTGGAAAAATACGACTGGCGGAAGGGATTTCGATTTTCTACATATGCTACTTGGTGGATTCGTCAGTCCATTACAAGAGCTATTGCTGATCAATCTAGAACAGTGCGTTTACCAGTACATATTGTAGAACGACTTTCTAAATATAATCAGATAAAAAAACGACTTTTGCAAGAATTGGGAAGGGAACCTTTAGCAGAAGAGATTGCTATTGAGATGCACGAGGATGTTAAAAAAGTAAAAAATCTTGAGAAGGTGGCAATGGGTACTGTTTCTTTAGAGCAACCAATTGGGGACGATGATAAAGAAGGGACGCTTGAAGAATTTATTGAAGATAAGAAAACTGCTTCTCCTGCTGAGACAACTAGTCTTTCTATTTTAAGGGACCAGATAAAAGAAATCTTAAGCGATCTTGCACCCAGGGAACAGCAAATTTTAAAAATGAGATTTGGTATTGACGGAGAAATACCTCATACCTTAGAAGAGGTAGGAAAAGAATTTAATGTTACACGAGAAAGAGTTCGTCAGATTCAACAACGAGCTATTGAGAAAATAAAAGAGCATAAAAAAGTAAAAGAGTTGAAAGAATATTA
>DAOPTN010000006.1:13301-25577 GCA_035349995.1 Candidatus Pacearchaeota archaeon | reverse complement strand
TTCTCCGTTATTTTTTAAATGTTGTGTTTTTTAACTTCTTCAATTAATTCATCTAAATTGCCTTCTAAGATTTCATTAATATGTTTCCAGGATTTTTTGATGCGATGATCAGTAATTCTGTCTTGGGGAAAATTATAAGTTCTGATTTTTTCTGCCCGCATTGCTTTTCCAATTTGACCTTTGCGAGATGCTTCTAATTTTTTTTCTTCTTCCTCTTTCTTAATTTGGAAAAGCTTAGCTTCCAAAAGAGACATTGCGTTTTCTCTATTTGCAATTTGAGTTCTAGCGCTTTGGCTTGCCACTTGAATTCCAGTTGGAATGTGAGTAATTCTAACTGCTGAATCTCGACGATTAACATATTGACCGCCGGGTCCTGAAGCCCGATAAGTATCAATTCGCAAGTCCTGAGGTCTAATTTCAATTTCTTTTTCTTTTGGTTTTTCAAGAACTGCTACTGAAACAGTTGAAGTATGCACTCTGCCCAATTTTTCGGTTTCTGGAATTCGCTGGACGCGATGAACTCCACTTTCATATTTTAAATCCTCACAGCCCTTTCCTTTAATTTCAAAAGAAATTTCTTTGATTCCTCCAAGATCTGTTGAGTGCGAAGAAAGAATTTTTATGTGCCAATCTTTTTTTTGACAAAATTTTTGATACATCTCAAAAAGTTCTTTTGCAAACAAAGATGCTTCTTCGCCTCCAACACCTGCCCTAATTTCTACTATTACAGCATCTGTTGAAGACTTGTCGGATTCATTTTCTTCAATAATTCTTTCTATTTCTTTTTCTATTTTTTCTTTTTCTTGTTTTAATTTTGATATTTCTTCTTCTGCCAATTTTTGAAACTCTTTATCTTTTTCAGCCTTTAGCAATTCTTCATTCTCTTTTATGGATTTTTCAATTTTCTCTTTTTTATTTATTTGATCGATAATGGACTGGAGAAAAGAAAATTGTTTTGATAATTCGCCATAATTTTTTTTATTCAATGAAATCGTTTTATTTTCGCTTTTTTTATTATTTATAGCCAAAGAAAGCTCAGACAATTGACTGAGCCTTCTTTGTAAATTATTATATTCTTCTTTAAACTTTTCGAGATTTTTTTCCATTTTCTTTCTTTTTTCTTGTTTTCTTTTTGTTTTTTGTTTTCACTTTTAATTGTTCTGATTTTTTTATCCTTTCTTTAAATTTTTCTACTTGGCCAGTGGCGTCAACAATTTTTGCTTTACCAGTATAAAACGGATGACACTGAGAACAGGCCTCTGTCTTTGTTTCTTTCTGAGTCGAAGGAATATGAAAAACTGCACCACAAGCACAGTGTTGCACAGCATTTTTAAAATATGGTGGATGAATATCTTTTTTCATAAAACAAATTTAATCTACAAATATACTTGTACAAATATACTTGAATGATTTTAAATTATTTTCTATTATACTCTTTTCCTTTGACATTTGCAAGAGTTTTTGATAATATATTTATGATAAACAAAATTGCAAGATGTAATTTTGTTTTTTAGGTCTTTATTATTTTTATGGAAAAGAAGACACAAAAAGAAACAATAAAAGAAAAAAAAGAAAAAACATCATTAGAAGAAAAACCATTAAAAGAGAAAATAGATTCTTTTGATGATGCTGAGATTAAAAAAATGCTTGAAGCAGGTGTGCATTTTGGTCATCGTCATTCAAAAACTTATCCCAAAATGGCCCCCTTTATTTATGGGTCACGAAATACCATTGACCTTATTAATCCCTTAAAAACAAAAGAATATTTAGAAGAAGCATTGAATTTTTTAAAAAAACAAAAAGAAAAAAAATCATTAATTTTATTTGTAGGAACAAAGATTTCCGCTAAAAAATTAATAAAAGAATTAGCTGAAGAACTTTCAATGCCATATGTAAACGAACGTTGGTTGGGCGGAACATTAACTAATTTTGAAGTAATTTCAAAAAGAATAAATTATTTAAAAGAAATGGAGGCAAAAAGAGATACAGGCAAATTAGATGATTATAAAAAAAAGGAAAGGGTAAAGATCAATCAAGAAATTGCCAGAATAGAAAGAAAAATTAGCGGATTAAAAAATTTGTCGCATTCTCCAGATGTTCTTTTTGTGATAGATATCGAGGAAGAAAAATTAGCGGTAAAAGAGGCCAATAAGAAAAAAATTCCAATAGTGGGTATTTGCGACACCAATGGAAATCCTGATATGGTTGATTATCCAATTCCAGCCAATGATGATGCAGTATCATCATTAAAATATATTTTAGATAAAGTAAAAGAGGCATTAAAATAAATCAAAATCAAAACAATAATAGATACTTGTAGATACTTGTAGATACTTATAGATACTTATAGATATTTGTAGATATTTGTAGATATTTATTGTTACAATGAATATCGCGAGCGAAGCGAGCAAGTATCTATCAATATCGTGCTGAAGGCACAAGTATCTATAAATTTAAATTTTTTAATTATGGCTATTAATGTTGATCAAATCAAAAAACTTCGGCAGTTAACAAATATTTCTGTTCAAGAATGTAAAAAAGCCCTTGAAGAAGCAGAGGGAGATTTTGAAAAAGCTCAGAAATTATTAAAAGAGCGGGGAGCTGAAATGATTGAAAAGAAAAAAGAACGTGAGACAAAAGAGGGGATTATTGGCGTTTATCTACATCAAAATCAAAAGGTAGGGGCGATGATAAAGATTTCTTGTGAAAGTGATTTTGTGGCAAGGAATAAAATTTTTCAGGACTTGGTTCATGATTTGGCAATGCAAGTTGCAGCAATGGACCCAAAAGACATTGATGAATTATTAGAACAAGTGTATATTAAAGATATAAAGAAAAAGATAAAGGATTTAATTGAAGAAGCAATAGTAAAATTAGGAGAAAATATTAAAATAGAAGAAATTAAAAGAATGGAAATATAATCTATGTTAAACATAGAAGTATTTTAGTATAAAAATACTTAAATGAATACTATCTTTATTTGTCAATTGATTTTAATTGTAGCATTTGTGGGAATTGTTTTTATTTTTTTGAGAAATTTTCCATTATTGGTAGAGTTTGAACCAAGGCCTGTTCCAAAGGAAAAAAGAATATCTTATAGGATTAAAAACAATTGGAATAATTTTCAAAAAACAATTGGAAATAATTTTAGCCATTGGCAAGAAAAAACTCTTCGTAGGACAAAGGTTTGGATGCTTAAAATTGATAATTCTATCACTTCGCACCTTGACAGCATAAGGAAACAAAAAATACATTTTTCTAAAAAACAAAAAGAATCTAAGAGTAATAAAAAGAAATAAAAATTTTCTAAATATAGGATTAATTGAAACAAAATTAGAGAGAGGAAGAAATTGTATATTTAGAATTAAAAGTTATTGCTGTTCTCAGCGATTCATTTCTTAAATTTACTCGCCGTCCTAGCTCAATGGCAGAGCAACTGTTTTGTAAACAGTAGGTTATCGGTTCAAATCCGATGGACGGCTAAAATTTACGGCGAGTAAGATTTTGCTGTTTTTAATTGTTATAATTAAATTAATTTATTAAATAATTCATTTTTGTAAAATAAAAAAATTTGTAAAATATAAAAAAGAGGGTCGGTGGCAGAGCGGTCAAATGCTCGTGTCTGTAAAACACGCGCCTTTAATGGCTACGTAGGTTCGAATCCTACCCGGCCCAAATAACTTGCTTTTTTTTAAATTTTTGCTAAAATAATAAATGCAAAAGAAAATTAGAGAAGAAGGCAAAGTAATTGAATCTTTGCCCAATACCACTTTTAGAGTAAAGATTTCCGGGGATAGAGAAATTTTAGCCCATCTGTCCGGTAAGATGCGGCTAAATTTTATTAGAATTTTGCCGGGCGATAAAGTAACTGTTGAAATCTCAGAAGATGGTAAAAGGGGAAGGATAGTATATAGGAAAAAATAAAAATATCTTTTTTAAATATTCCACAAATTAAATCGAATTAATCTCGAATTTACTTTGTAAATTTGGCAAAAAGAATATAAAATATTCTTAGGGATAAAATATTCTTAGGGTTAGAATATTCGAGAAATATTCGTAATAATTTAAGGAAAAATTCAAGAGTTTAATAAAATGAAAGTAAGATCATCTGTAAAAAAAATTTGCAAGGATTGTCAGGTTGTAAAAAGAAGAGGAAAGGTGTATATTATTTGTAAAAAAAACCCAAAACATAAACAAAGACAAGGGTAAACTTTTTGTTTTTGCAAAAAGAATTTTTAATTGCCGAGCCCTGCAAAGCAGGACGAGGCACTCAAAGAATTCTATTCTTTTCATGCTTCAGCTAAAGCTTCAGCGTGAAAAGAGATTTATCTCTTTGAACTTCAATTTTCAAACAGTAAGATTTAGAAATTAAAAATTAAAAATTAGAAATTTATTTATGCCTCGTATTGCAGGAGTTAATATTCCAGAAAATAAACAAATTTTATATTCGCTTCCATATATTTATGGAATTGGTTTGTCTTTGTCAAAAAAAATATTAAAAGAAGCAAATATTGATTTTGAAAAGAGGGCAAAAGATTTATCTCCAGAAGAAGTAGATCGGTTGAAAAATATTGTTGAAAAAAATTATAAAATTGAAGGAGAATTGCGACGCGAGGAAATGATGAATATTAAAAGATTAAAAGAAATTAATAGTTGGCGCGGGCAAAGACATTCAAGAAGATTACCGGTAAGAGGACAGAGAACCAGATGTAATTCAAGGACTGTTCGAGGCAATGTAAGAAGAACAGTTGGCAGTGGTCATAAACCACCACCCGCACCAAAGTAATAAAAATTCTAAGTAACAAAATTATAAATCCGAAATAAAGAAATAAATTCAACTGATCGAAACTCTAAGTTAAATATAAGGCAGATTCAAGTTTTTAACACAACACATTAAAATAAATACCAAATCACAAATTTAATTTATTATCCGAATCTACGAATATCAATCAACGAATTTACGAATCTGTACGAATATACGAATTTAAGGGTGATTAAGGGTAGGTTTAGAAATTAGAAATTAGAAATTAGAAATTAGAAATTATAGCCTCTTTAGAGGCGACTATTATGGGTAAAAAACGAGTTATAAAACCAACAGAAGAGGCTCTTTTGAAAGAAAGAGCAAGGGTTGAAGAGAGAACTGGTAAAGAGGGAACAGTGAAAATAAAAAGTAAGCTTCCTAAAGCCCGTATTTATATTAACTCTACTTATAATAACACTATTATTACATTAACTGATCAGAAAGGCAATGTTGTGTATTGGACTTCTGCTGGACGGCTGGGTTTTAAAGGCACGAAAAAAGGAACTCCCTTTGCAGCTACTAAAATAGCAGAAACAATAAGTCAAATTATTAACAAATTAGGAGTTTTTCAAGTAGAAGTTTTTGTAAAAGGTATAGGGCAAGGACGAGAAGCGGCTCTAAGGGGGCTAGCTAATCGTGGTGTTAATATTGTAATGATAAAAGATGTAACGCCTATTCCCCATAATGGTCCAAGACCACCAAAACGAAGAAGAGTATAATATCCGAATACTCACTAATATACAAATTCGTATATTAGTTTAAAATTCGTATATTCGCAATTACTCCAATATTTTATGCAAGACGCTAAATGTAAAATTTGTCGAAGAAGTGGTGAGAAGCTTTTTCTAAAAGGAGATAAATGTTCATCTCCAAAGTGTGCTTTGTTACGAAAACCATCTCCTCCTGGTGCATCGCCTCAAAAGAGAAGAAGAATTGAGGTTTCAGAATATGGAAAAGAAATGAAGGAAGCACAAAAAATTAAAAAGATGTATGGTATTCAAGATCGTCAACTTAAAAAGATTGTAAAAGATATAATAGAAAAAAAGGGACAGAAAGATGCATCAGAAACGCTAATTAAAGAACTAGAGATGATGCTTTCTAATATTATTTTTAGATCACAATTGGCACGATCTAGAGCAGAAGCAAGACAATTAGTTTCTCATGGTCATTTTCTTTTAAATGGAAAAAAAATAGATATTCCTTCAGCAAAAACAAAGGTAGGAGACGAAATAAAATTAAAAGAAAAATCAAAAAATAATTCTTATTTTAAAAACATTCTAATGATGGTTAAAACAGAAAATATTCCTAGTTGGCTTTCTTTTGATAAAAATAATTTTTCAATAAAGGTCGTTCGTGAGCCGAGTATCGATGAAATAGGAGATAAAACAAATGTACCTCTTATTTTGTCATTTTACTCAAGATAATAAATTATGATCATATGCTAGCATAGTAGCATATATGTGTGTTTATACTAAAATACTAAATACTTATGGTTACTTTACCAACATCACTCAAAATTTTAGAAAAAACTGAAAATCGACTTCTTTTTGAAGTAGAACCGCTTTTTCCAGGATATGGAACTACAATAGGAAATGCCCTGCGTCGAGTATTGCTTTCTTCGATCGAGGGTACAGCTATTACTAAAGTTAAAATTAAAGGAGTATCTCAGGAATTTAGTACATTGCCTGGATTGAAAGAAGATATTCTTGAACTTACATTAAATCTTAAACAAATAAGGTTAAAAGTTTTTGGAGATGAGCCACAAAAAATTGAATTAAAGGTGGGCGGAAAAAAAGATGTGAAAGCAGGAGATATTAAAACTCCGTCTCAGGTTGAAATTGTTAATAAGGATTTATATATTGCTTCCCTTACTTCTCCAAAATCAAAATTGGAAATGGAGATGGAAGTTCAAAAAGGCTTTGGATTTGTACTTGCTGAAAAGCTTCAGGGTGAAAAATCTAAAGTGGGTGTAATTTATTTAGATGCTATTTTTACACCTATTAAAAAGGTGGCTTTTTGGGTGGAAAATATTAGATTTGAAAAAAGAACAGATTTTAATAAACTAAAAATGGAAATTGAAAGCGATGGAACAATTTTGCCAGAAGAAGCATTAAGGCAAGCAGTAGAAATCCTTGTTCAACACTTTAAATGTATTAAAGATTTTTTACCTTCTCAAGAGGAAGACAACAAAAAGAAAGACAAAAATAAAATTTCGAGTGGGTCATCTGCAGTGGAAAATAAAATTATTTCTCTTGAGGACCTAGGTCTTTCTACAAGAATTGTAAAAATTTTAAAGGAAAACAGTATTAAAAGCGTAGCTGGGCTTTTACGTAAGAAGGAAGAAAGTTTAAGAGAGATAGAAGGGTTGGGCCCCAAAGCAATTGAAGAAATAAAAAAAGAGTTAAAGAAAAAAGGATTAAGCTTGAATTAATTTACGAATTAATGTGAATATACGAATATCATAATGCGCCTTTGGATTATTTTTAAATTTACATTTGTAAATTCGTAACAGGTTCGTAATGCATTGATTTTTCTAATAAGCTTAATTTCAATAAACCAAATATATGAAACATCAAAAAAAGGGTCGAAAATTTCATAGAGAAAATGGTCAACGAAACGCTCTTTTAAAGAATATGGGTGAAAGTTTGATTTTGAATGAAAAAATTGTTACCACTGAATCTCGTGCGAAAGATTTGAGAGTTTTTATTGAAAAGAAAATTTCTATAGCTAAAAAAGGAGGAATTCAATCAGTAAGAGAATTAAGAAGATATTTTTCTGAAGACGCTTCTCAAAAATTAATAAAAGAAATTGCACCAGCTCTTAAGGATAGAAAAGGAGGATATACCAGAATTACAAAAATTGGTCCAAGAAAAAATGATAGCGCAGAAATGGTGCAAATAGAAATAATAAAATAGAAGGTAGAAGGTAGAATGTAGAATGTAGAAAGTAGTTACAATTATCAACTTTCTACTCTCAGCTCTCTAATTTTATGAAAATTGACGCTACAAATAAAACATTAGGAAGATTAGCCAGTGAAATTGCCATAATCCTTCAAGGTAAAAATAAGGCAAGTTTTAAGGCCTATAAGGTTACTGATGAGATTGTTGAAGTAGAAAATGTAGATAAAATGAAGATTACTGGCAAAAAAATGAATCAAAAAGTTTATTATCATTATACTGGTTATCCAGGTGGCATTAAAAAAATTACCCTGGGAGATCTTTTTAAAAAAAATCCTGGTTTGGTTTTAGAAAAAGCAGTTTGGGGCATGCTTCCTAAAAATAAATTAAGAAAAGAAAGAATTAAGAGATTAAAAATAGAGGACAAAAAAGAGAACATAGAAGATAATAAAAAATAATCTATGAAAAAAACAGCGAAAAAAGTTAGTAAAAAATCTAATACTGTGAAGAAGACAAGAACAAAGAAAGAAGAAAAACAAAAGAAAGAAGAAAAGCAGAAGAAAGAAGAAAAGCAGAAGAAATCTGTTGCAAAAGTTAATGTTCCCCAAAAAGAGGAAAAGAAAAAGGAAAAGGAAGAGAAAAAGGTTTTGAAATCAGATTATATTCAAACCATCGGTCGTCGTAAAAGTGCAATTTGTCAATTAAGATTGATAAAGGACAGTAAAGAAAAAAAATTTTTGATTAATGGAAAGGATGCTAAGAAATATTTTCCAGATTTTGAGAATCAAAAAAATGTTTTTGCTCCTTTACAAAAAACAAATCTTACCGCTACAAAAGAAATTTACATTGAGGCGAAAGTAAAAGGAGGCGGGAAAAAAGCTCAAAGCGAAGCAGTAAGATTAGCTTTGTCCCGGGCATTAGTTGAAATGAATTCAGACCTTAGAGAAATTTTAAAGGCCCAAGGGTATCTTACTTGTGATGCGCGAGTAAAAGAAAGAAAAAAATTTGGATTTAAAAAAGCAAGAAAAGCTCCTCAGTGGTCTAAGAGATAGTCCAAAAAAATGTAAGCCCTTCAATGGAGATTGGAATTATATTATATATTTATGAGAAATTTTAAACAAATAATTATTGAGGCCTTGAAAATATTTGTTTTAATAGCAGCGATTGTAATTCCTATTCGATATTTTTTATTTCAACCATTTTTTGTAAGTGGTGCCTCAATGGAGCCTAATTTTTATTCAGGGGAATATCTTTTACTAGATGAAATTTCATATAGATTTAGAGACCCATTGCGGGGAGAAGTGGTAGTTTTTAAGTATCCAGAAGATCCTTCACTTTTTTTTATTAAAAGAGTAGTGGGGTTGCCTGGCGAAACAATAGAAATTAGCGATGGAATAGTAAAGATTTACAACGATCAATTTCCTCAGGGCAAAATCTTAGATGAACCATATGTTGTTGGCAAAACAGAAGGCAGTTTGCGGATTTCTTTAAAAGATGATGAATATTTTGTTTTGGGGGATAATCGATACCGTTCTTCAGATTCTAGAAATTGGGGACCCGTTTCAAGAAAAAATATTATTGGTAGAGCCTGGATTGCAATTTCTACATCAAAGGGATTTGAAATTTTAAATGCACCAGCATATTAATTAAAATGACAAACCGAAATCAATTATTAAAAATTTTTAAAAAAGCCCAAAAAGAAAATTATCCCATTTTTCAATTTAATTTTTCAACAGTGGAACAACTTAAAGGGATTATTGAAGGGGTAAAAAAGTTTAATTGTCCTATTATTTTGGGAACTTCCGAGGGAGAAAGCAGTTTTTTGAGCTTAGAGGTAGCAGTGGAGATGAAAAAAATAGCTCAAAAAGCGCTTGGAAAGAACAAGGTGTTTTTGAATTTTGATCATGGTAAGTCCTTTGATATAATTTCTCAAGCAATCAAAGCAGGATATGATATGGTGCATTTTGATGGAGGAAATCTTGATCTTCAAGAGAATATTAAAATTACCAAAAAAATTGTTGAGTACGGTAAAAAAAGAGATGTTGTAGTGGAAGGTGAAGTAGGTTTTATTGAGCAGTCATCGGTTATACATAAAGGAAAACCTAAAATAAAATTAGAAAACTTAACTGATCCTGATGATGCCAAACTTTTTGTTCAAAAGACAAGGGTTGATTCTTTAGCTGTGTCTATTGGTAATGTTCATGGTGTTTATCAGAGGGCAGAAAATTTTAAACTTGACCTTGGGCGGCTTTCTGTGATAAAAAGAGAAGTAGGAGATGATGTATTTTTAGTGCTTCATGGGGGATCAGGGATTTCTTTTAACCAATTGAAAAAAAGTATAGAAAAGGGGATTGTTAAGATTAATATTAATACAGAGATTCGAACAGCATGGAGAAAGGCATTGGAAAAAAGTTTAAAAAATTCTCCTAACGAGATAACTCCTTACAAATTGATGAGTAGCGTAACAGAAGCGATCCAAAAAACAATAGAAAAAAAACTTAAATTATTCTATTAATAAAAATTTCAAATTTTCAATTTCAAATTTTAAAATTCATTTTTAGAAATTAAAAATTAGCTAATTAGAAATTTATTTTTATGTTGTCTTTAACCGTTGAATCTCGTTCAGAAAAATCATCATTATTAAGGAAAAAGAATTTGCTTCCGGGCGTTGTCTATGGCAAAGATGTTGGAAATTTATTAATAAAGTTACCCTATCAAGAATTTGAAAAAATTTATAAAGAGGGAGGAGAAAGTACTATTATTAATTTAAAGTATCAAACCGAAAAGGGCAATGCAAAGGAATTTCCTGTTTTGATTAGAGAAATTCAAAAAGATCCGCTTTCCAATAAATTTATTCATGTAGATTTTTATCAATTGCCAATGGAAAAAGAAGTAGAAGTAACAGTGCCTTTGGAATTCGAAGGAAAAGCTCCTGCGGAATATGAATTAGGCGGGGTTTTAATAAAAAATATTCGTGAAATTAATATTAGGGCATTACCCAAAAATCTTATTACTTCAGTTAGGGTTGATGTTTCTGGTTTAAAAACATTTGAAGATGAAATAAAAATAAAAGATTTGGTAGTTCCTAATGGTGTTAAGATTTTAGCTAATCCAGAAGAAATAGTGGCATTAGTTGGTAAAGCAGAAGAAGAAAAAATTGAAGAAATATCAAAAGAAGAGATAACACCTGAAGAACCAGAATTAATTAAGAAAGAAAGAAAAGAAAAAGAAGGTGAAGAAACAGAAGAAGAAAAAGGAGAAGGCGAGAAAGAAAACTAATGTAGATTTAATTTAAAAATTCAAAGTTTTTTAACTCTAAACTATAATTAGGGTTTAGGTTTTATAATTTTTATGGCAAAAGGTAACTATATATTTGGTTTGGATGTTGGATCTGTTAATTTAAGATGTGTAGTGGGAGAAATTTTGCCCAATTTACCCCTTCAAATCGTTGGAGCTAACATTAGTGAAGCGCGGGGAATAAGAAAGGGTCAAGTTATTGATATAGATGATGCATCAGATGCTATTGAAAAGAATCTTGAAGAGATAGAAAGAAGAATTGGAGAAAGAGTTGAAAATGTAATTGTCAGTATTGGTGGTCCCCACATTCAATCTATAAATTCTCGCGGTGTTGTTGCAATTTCACGGGCTGATGGCGAGGTGTCAGAAGACGATGTTTCAAGAGTGCTTAAGGCAGCTGAAGCTATTTCATTGCCTAAAAATAAAGAAGTAATTCATATCTTACCAAGAGAATTTATTGTTGACAAGGAAAGAGGAATAAAAGATCCTATTGGGATGCATGGTGTTCGATTAGAGGTTGAAGCAGAAGTGATTTTTGGCTCAACTCCCTATATCAATAATTTAATCAAAGCCATTGAAGAAACAGGAAGATCTTTTAATGATTTGGTTTTTTCAACTTTAGCGGCTTCTGAGGCAGTGCTTTCCAAACGTCAAAAAGAATTAGGAGTGGCAGTTCTTGATATTGGTGGCGGATCAACAGGACTTTCTGTGTTTGAAGAGGAAAGTTTACTTTCTTCTTCGGTTTTGCCGATTGGCGCTTCTCATATTACTAACGATATTGCGATTGCTTTTCAACTACCCATTGATATTGCTGAAAAATTAAAATTAAAATACGGTATTGCCAAAAATGATAATATTTCTAAAAAAGAGGAAATAAAGCTAGAAGAAATTGGTGGTGAAGAAGGAAAAGTAATTTCCAGAAAAGAATTAGTAGAAGTAATTGAAGCAAGAAATCTTGAAATTTTAGAATTAGTGACAAAAGAATTAAAAAGAATTCAAAGAGAAAGATTATTGCCAGCAGGCGTGGTTTTGGTTGGTGGTGGTGCAAAAATGCCAGGGATGGAAGAATTAGTAAAAAGAGAACTTCATCTTCCTTGCCAAATAGGATTTCCTAAAGATGTTGAAGGTATTGTGGATAAGATTGATGATCCTTCTTTTGCTACTGCCGTGGGGTTGTTATTATTTAAATTAAAAGGAGAAAAAAACATTCCTGGAAAGGCAAAGATTCAAAAAGGATTTTCAAGAATTAAAAAGTGGTTCGAAGAACTATTACCATAGTTC
>DAOPTN010000006.1:0-13201 GCA_035349995.1 Candidatus Pacearchaeota archaeon | reverse complement strand
TCTTCTCACCCTTTGAAAGGAGCTCGAAGAACTATTACCATAGTTCTTCTCGCTCTTTGAGAGGAGATCGAAGAATTACTACCGTAATTCTTCTCGCGTCAAAGCCAGTTCGAAGAACTATTACCATAGTTTCTCTCGCCCTGCGGGAGCTCTAGGAGCTATTACCATAATTTAGAATGTAGAATGTAGAATGTAGAATTAAAAGTATTGAAAGTTATTTTTTGTTATGTTAAAATAATTTTTAATTTAATTCTAAATTTTAGTTTTTTACTTCTTAATGTTTAAAAATTAGAAATTAGAAATTTGTAATTTTTTATGCCAAAACAAGTTAAACCAGAAATTGAATCATTTGCCAAAATAAAGGTTATTGGAGCAGGAGGAAGCGGATGTAATGCTGTTTCTCGAATGGTTTCCTCAAAAATAAAGGGTGTTGATTTTATTGGTGTAAACACTGATGCTCAAGCTCTTCATTATTGCAAAGCGCCAGAGAAAATTTTAATTGGTAAAAATGTTACTCATGGTCTTGGAGCTGGAATGAATGTGGATTTGGGCAGAAAAGCTGTTGAAGAGAGCAAAGAAGAGATAGAAGAAGCTTTAAAGGGGGCTGATATGGTATTTGTCACTTGTGGCTTGGGTGGAGGCACTGGTACTTCTTCAATACCAGTTATTGCAGAGATTGCTAGAAATTTAGGCGCTTTAACGATAGGTGTAGTGACAAAACCATTTTCTTTTGAAGGTGCAAATAGACAAGCAATTGCTGAACAAGGACTAGCAGAGCTTGAAGATAAGGTTGACAGTTTAATTGTGATTCCCAATGATAAAGTATTGATGATGATTGATGATAAAACCAGTTTATTATCTGCTTTTGCAATTGTAGATAACGTACTTTCAAATGCTGTTCAGGCAATTTCTGATTTAATTGTTAAACCAGGCCTTATTAATCTTGATTTTGCTGATATCAGAACAATAATGAAAGATTCGGGATTTGCCTTAATAGGAATAGGAAAAGCGAAAGGGGAAGGAAGAATAATTGAAGCCGCTAAAATGGCTATTTCTTCGCCTTTGCTTGAAGTATCAATTGATGGTGCAAAGGGGCTTTTATTAAATATCTCTGGCAAAGAGGACTTAACAATGAAAGAAGTAGATGAAGGTGCAAAAATTATCACTAAAGCTGTTGACCCTGAGGCAAAGATAATTTTTGGTACAGTGCTTGATGAGTCATTAACAAAAGGAGAAGTAAGAATTACAGTAATTGCTACTAATTTTAATCATATACCAAACATAAGAAAAGAGAACAATAGCAGCAAAGACATCGATAAAAACAGAAGAAATGAATTTAATAACAATAATTTTTCAGAAGAACAAGATTTAAACGATGATAAATGGGACGTTCCTGCTTTTTTAAGAAAAAAAGATAATTAATATACTATCAATATACATTTACATTATATAGTTAGTTATGGTAAAAATAACCCAAGTTAAAAAACGAGACGGAAGAATTGTTGATTTTAAACCTGAAAAAATTGAAAAAGCAATAAAAAAAGCATTAATTGCTTCAAAACAAGGCAATGGTGAAATTTCTAAAGAATTGACAAAAGAAGTAATAGACCTTCTCCAAAAAAGATTTGAAAATAAAATTCCTTCAGTTGAAGATATTCAAGATATTGTGGAGGAGGTTTTAATTTTGGCTGATTATCCTAAAGCCGCTAAGGCCTATATTTTATACAGAGAACAGCATCGTCGAATTAGAGAAATAAAAAAATCTAATGAAGAGGCTGTTGAAATGGTTGACCAGTATCTTCAAGAATCAGATTGGGAAGTAAGAGAAAATAGTAATATGGCTTATTCTCTTCAAGGTCTTAATAATTATGTAACATCAGCTGTTATTAAAAGATATTGGTTAAATAAAATTTATCCTCCAGAGATTAGAAAATCTAATGAAAGTGGGGATTTTCATATTCATGATCTTCAAGTATTAGGTCCTTATTGTGTGGGGTGGGACCTGTATGATCTTTTATTAAGGGGCTTTGGGGGTGTATTTGGTAAAATTGAATCAAAGCCGCCCAAACATCTCTCAGCGGCCCTTGGTCAAATAGTAAATTTTTTTTATACCCTTCAAGGTGAGGCAGCGGGCGCTGTTGCCTTGTCTTCTTTTGATACGTTGCTTTCTCCTTTTATTTATTATGATCAGTTATCTTATCCTCAGGTAAAACAAGAGATTCAAGAATTTTTATTTAATTGCAATGTTCCAACACGGGTGGGGTTTCAGTGCGTGTCTGAAGATACAGAAATTTTGACTCCTGAGGGATGGAAAAATTATGAAGAAATTCAAATAGGAGATACTATTAAAACTTTTAACCTTAAAAGCAATCAAATCGAAAATCAAAAAGTAACTTCTGTCTTTAAAAAACACTATAAAGGCACAATGTATCGATTGCAAAATCGTATTCAAGATCAGCTAATTTCTCCAAAACATAGAGTTGTAAGAAAAAAATTTCAGCAAGGTGGTTATATTTTGGAACCCATTGAAGAAGTTTGTAAATTGAAATCTCCTTTTATTATTCCAATTGTCGGTAAAAATAATAACAAAGAAGCGGATATAAGCGATGAACAAATAAAATTAATGGCATGGATTATTAGCGAAGGAACAATTGAAAAACCAACAAAAAATAGATGTTGTTATCGAGTAAGTATTTATCAATCAAAAGAAAAAAATAGAGAAAACTATAATGAAATTATTAAGCTTTTAAGGCATTTCAATTTAAACTATTCAGAATACCAAACCTCAGCATTGGGAGACAATGTTTGTCGAATACGTTTGGATGCCGAAAGTTCAAAGAAAATTCATCAATGGTTCGGAACAAAAGAAAATGTTCATTTTATTCCTGCGAGTTTATTAAACTTAAACGAAAAGCAATCTAAATTATTCTTGGAAACTTATTTAAAAGCAGATGGTTTTGAAGGTTGTAAAATTTCTACTACTGACCTTGAATTATTAGATGGATTACAAATAATAATTGTAAATTGTGGCTACGGATTTACTGTTTTAAAAAGAAAACCAACGATTGGCAAAAAAGATATTTATGTTTTAAGGATAATAAAGCATCAAGAAACCTATATTCAAAAAGTAGAAAAAGTAAATTACAAAGGAATAATTTGGTGCCCTCATACTAAAAATGAAACCATTGTTGCTCGTCGAAAAGGGAAAGTTTTTATTACTGGTAATACTCCTTTTACTAATTTAACATTAGATCTTAAAGTACCAGAACACTATAAAAGTCAACCTGTTCTTGTTGGAGGAAAATTTCAAGATAAAACTTATGGTGAATTTCAAGAAGAAGTAAATATGATAAATAGGGCTTTGGCTGAAGTAATGATAGAAGGCGACGCCAAAGGAAGGCCCTTTACCTTTCCTATTCCTACTTATAATATTACCCGCGATTTTGATTGGAAAAATTCAGCATATGAGCCAATTTGGAAAATGACTGCTAAATATGGTATTCCTTATTTTGCGAATTTTATTAATTCAGATATGAAGCCTGAAGATGTAAGAAGCATGTGTTGCAGACTTCGCTTGTCAAATAAAGAGCTTTACAAAAGGGGCGGTGGTCTTTTTGGCTCAAATCCTCTAACTGGTAGTTTAGGGGTAGTGACTATTAATTTACCTCGTGTTGCTTATCTATCAAAAACTCAAAAAGAATTTTTTGAAAAACTAAGCGAGGTGATGGACCTGGCTAAAGACAGTTTGGAAATTAAGAGGAAAACCCTAGAGAATCTTACTGAAAAAGGGCTTTATCCTTATTCGCGACATTATTTGGACAGCATTAAAAAAATGCGAGGAAAATATTGGGCAAATCATTTTTCTACAATAGGATTGGTTGGAATGAATGAGGCATTATTAAATTTTAAACAAACAAAAACTAATATTGGTACAAAAACTGGTCAAGAGTTTGCTCAGAAAGTATTAGATTTTATGCGTGATAGAATAGTAATGTATCAAGAAGAAGATGGTGGACTTTATAATTTAGAGGCAACGCCGGCTGAAGGAAGTTTAGATCCAAAAGAAAAAATTTTAATTTCTCAGAGCGACCCCAAACTTACAGAAATTGGACCCTTAATTGATAAATATTTAGAAAAAAATAAAAAAAATATTCAATTTATTGGCAATAGCGAAGTTTTAAAAATTCCTGAAGGAGAAATGTTTACCTATGGATTTAATCGAAAAAATCAAAAGATTAAAAAATATCCAGTAACTGCCTTGGTAAGACACTTAGCGCATTCAATGTACGAAATAAACACTATTTCCGGTAGAAAGGTGAAGGTTACCGGTCAACATAGCGTTTTTACTTTAAACTCGAAAGGAGAAACAGAAGAAGTTTTAGTTAGAAACCTAAAAGAAAAAGATTTAATTGCTATTCCCAAGAAGATAGAAATGGAAGAAGTGAATCAAGAACTTAATTTGATTGATATTTTTAAAAAAGCATCTTTTAAAGATAAATTATATCTTGTTTTTCCTTTAAATTTTATAGAAAAATTAATTTTAAATCCAGCAGTAAAAGAATGGGTTCTTGAATATTATAATCTTCAATGGAAAGATGTTAAATATTTCTGGAAGAAAAATAGGGTTGTGCCTTTAAGCCTTATTTATGACTTGGGTTTCAATATTAAAAGAGAAGTTTTAGAATCTTCAAAAATATTTTATCGCGATACAAAAAATACAAAACCAATCAATGTTTTAATTTCTCTTAATAGGGCTTTTGGTTTTGTCCTTGGCTGTCTTTTGGCAGAAGGATGGGTAAGCGAGAGAAGCGAATTTATCAATACTGATAAAAATTTAGTTCAAAGATTTATTTTAGGAGCGGAAGAAGTTTTTGGCAAAGGAAGTGTTTGCTTTTCTTCTTTTAAAAGAGAAAAAGATAAAAGGAAAACCCGTTATACCGCGGTTTTGAGTAAAATTATCGGTTGTTTGTTTGAAGCAATAGATTTTCAAGGAAAAAGCAATACAAAAAAAATTCCTGCTTTCATTTTCTTTTCTTCAAAAGATTGCGTAGCTGGAGTTTTAGAAGGGTTTCATCTTGGTGATGGGTATATTTATCAAAATAGAAAGAAAAATGATTATTCAGTGAGATTATATACAAACTCTAAAGAACTTATCGAGGGATTAAATCTCTGTCTTTTGAAATTAGGAATTTTAGCCAAAATTCGCCAAGATAAAAAATCAAAATATAATTCTTCTTGGAAAGATAATTATATCTTATCAATTACTGGTGCTGATAATTTGAAAAAATACCTTGATTTGGTTTTAAGAAAAAAATTAACATTAGAAAACCTTCATTCTTCAAGAGAAACTATTTTCGAAGCACCAAAACTAATCAAATCAGTAATGGAAAAACATTCTTTAAATCCTTCTCAGGTAGGGTTTTCAAAAGACAGTTTTAATCGAAACCTAAGAAACAACAAAATAAGTTTGCAATACCTTAAAAAAATCGCTGATAAATTATCAGCCTTAGTAAATGATAAGGTGGTTAGTCAACTTCAAGTATTAATAAATTCTAACTTATACTGGGATAAAATAGTAAAGATTAGAAAAATAGACACACCTCAATATGTTTATGATTTGGAAGTTGATGTTCCTGGCGATCAAGTAAATAATTTTTTGGGCGGAGAAGGGTTAGTTTGCCTACATAATACTTCCTATCGTTTAGCTTTAAAAGACAAACAAAGATATCCTGATATTATTACTGCTGGCACTGAAGAAAAGCCATATTATACTAACTCTTCTCAATTGCCGGTTAATTTTACTGATGACTTGTTTGAAGCATTGAAATTACAAGATAATCTTCAAACAAAATACACAGGAGGAACGAGCTTCCATGCATTTTTAGGCGAACAGATTTCTGATTTTGATCAAGTTCCACGAATGATTAAAAGGGTTTTTGAAAATTTTAGATTGCCTTATTTTACGCTTACTCCTACTTTTTCAATTTGTCCGGTACACGGTTATATTTCTGGTGAACATTTTATTTGTCCTAAGTGTGTAATTGAACAGCCCTGCGAGGTTTATTCTCGAATCGTGGGTTATTTAAGACCGGTTCAACAATGGAACGAGGGCAAAAAACAGGAATTTAAAGAGAGAAAAGAATTTAAAATGTAATTTTATTATAAAAACTTAATTTTCTACAATTAGGTTAGTTTTTATGTGGTTTATTACAGTTTTAGTTTTTATTTTAATCTTAAGTGTACTGATTTTTGTACATGAGTTTTTTCATTTTATTACAGCTAAAAGAAATGGTATTAGAGTAGAAGAGTTTGGAATGGGTCTTCCTCCACGCATTTTTGGTTTTTACAGAGAAAATGGTAAAACGCATTTTTTTTGGGGGAATAAAAAAATAGAAACCAAATCTACTGTTTATTCTTTAAATTGGATTCCGTTTGGTGGTTTTAACAATATTTATGGAATGGATTCAAGGATTAAAGAGCCCGGTTCTTTTTGGATAAAAAATATTGGTACCAGAGCAAAGGTGATTTTTGCTGGAGTGATGGGAAATTTTCTTTTAGCTTGTGTTTTATTTTCAATAGTTTTTGCTTCTGGGGCGCCTCAAGCGATTGAGGAAGAGGTGCCAGAGGGAGCATTTGATGTTGGTATTCAAATAGTTCAAGTATTAGCTAACTCTCCGGCTGAATCGGCAGGGATAAGGGCAGGGGATAAGATTATTAAAATGGAAAGTAGTGGGGAAAATATTATTATTGAAGAAGTGGAGGATGTTCAAAATTTTACCAATCAACACTTAGATGAAACCATTGTTTTAACAATTCAAAGGGGAAATGAATCTTTGGAAATATCAGTAGTTCCAAGAAGTGATTTTCCAGAGGGAGAGGGGCCAATGGGTATTGCCTTGACAAAAACAGCAAGAATACCTTATCCTTTACATATGGCTGTTTTGAAGGGATGTGAATATTCTTTTTGGTTGGTAGGAGCGACAGTGAATGCTTTTTTTGAAATGATAAAAGGAGCAATAATAGGACAACCACTTACAGGTGTTGAATTAGCTGGTCCTATTGGGATTGGTAATCTTGTTTCTCAAATGGTTACTCTTGGACCAATGTACGTTGTTCAGTTTACAGCGATTCTTTCAATTAATTTATTCATTTTAAATCTTTTACCATTTCCTGCTTTAGATGGGGGATATCTTTTATTTCTTTTAATTGAAAAAATTAAGAAAACACCTGTAAAACAAGAAGTGGAAATATTACTTAATCAAATTGGTTTTGCACTTTTAATGCTGTTGATGATTATTATAACATTTAAAGATCTTCAAAAATTATTTTAGTAATTCCCCTTTGGACTTGCTTTGATAAAAAAGATTTGGTAGGATTAATTTAAATTTGTGAAAATCTGTTATTAGCCAGAGTAGTTCAGTGGCAGAACGCCATCTTGGTAAGATGGAAGTCGGGGGTTCGATTCTCCCCTCTGGCTTTATAATTTTTAATTTATAATTTATAATTTTTGTCATCGCGACCCCTCACCTTCACAAAGGTGAGAGGGGGGGGTGGCGATCCCGTTGCACGTCCATTGTCATCGCGAGCGAGGTCAAAGACCGAGCGTGGCGATCCCGTAGCAAAGACAATGAATAAATTCCAAATCACAAATTCCAAATTCCAATCAAATTCCAAGATTAGCGAAGCCAAACGAAGGGCGAAAAGAACGAAGTTCTTTAAGCTCTAAATCCTAATGTTCAATGGTGTTGTACACTTTTGTTTAGAATTTTGAACATTAGAATTTGTTTGGAATTTGGAGTTTGGAGTTTGGAATGCTCAACACCAACGTTTACCGTAAGACGCATTCTATTTCACGAATACGGATTTAAGGGTATGTTTAGAAATTAGAAATTAGAAATTAGAAATTAATTAAATGTGTTGTGTTAAATTTTTGAGCCCAACTTATATAATATAAATTTAAAAAATATGGCAAAAAAAAAGAGAAAATTAATAAAAATGCAATGTCAAGAATGTAAAGAGGTTAATTATTATACTTACAAAAACCCAAAATCAGTGGAGCGGAAATTAGAATTTAAAAAACATTGCAAACAGTGTAAAAAGCATACACCGCACAAAGAAGCAAAAAAATAGTTTTTATACGAAAAAAATGATAGAAAGGAAATCAGATTTGCTTATTTTGGTTCTGCCCAGCTAGAACTTTTTTGAGTTTTCCCTGAAAATTATTTAAATTAAGATAGAAAAAAATCATTTGGGGGCGTGGTGAAATGGCTATCATGGGAATCTCCAAAATTCTCGTTCTAGGTTCGAGTCCTAGCGCCCCTGCCACAACAAAATTATAAAGAATTTTTGTATGACTGTGGCGTTTAAGATTACAAAGCAAATTTTATTACGCTACGCCAGTTTTTAGTTTTTAAATTTAACAAAACAACTTGACAAATCACAATAAAAAAAATTAAAATAGTACTTATTATTAAATAATTTGTTTTTTTATGGAGAATGATATTCCACAACACATAGCATTAATTCCTGACGGTAATCGTCGTTGGGCAAGAAAACGAGGTTTTAAACCCTGGATAGGTCATAGAGCAGGTGTTAAATCTCTTGAAAATGTTTTAGAAAAAGCTTTGGATCTTAAAATTCCCTATTTTACTTTTTGGGGAGCGTCTTTTGATAATTTAACCAAACGTCCAGAGATAGAAATTTCTTTTTTAAATGAAATATATACAGAACAGTTTAAACGAGTTTTAAAAGATAAAAGGATTCATCAAAACGAGGTCAAGGTAAATGTCTTTGGACGCTGGAAAGAAGTTTTACCATCAGAAACTCAAAAAGCAATAGAAAAAGCTGTTGAAGCGACAAAAAATTATAGTAAGAATTTTTTAACATTTCTTTTAGCTTACAATGGCACTGATGAAATAAAAATAGCCATTCAAAAAATTATTGATAAGGCGCAAAAAGAACTTTTAAATTTTCAATCTCCGAAAAAGAAAAACGAATTAAAAGTAACAGATGAATTGATAAAAGAAAATCTTTGGACTAAAGACTTGCCCTCTGTTGATATTGTGATCAGAACCGGTTGTGAAGGAGATCCTCATATGTCAGCCGGTTTTATGATGTGGGACACTGCTTATTCCCAATATTATTTTACAGAAACCCTTTTTCCAGATTTTGATTCAGAAGAATTTGAAAAAGTAATTAAAGATTTTTCTCAAAGAGAAAGAAGAATGGGAAAATAAAAAAAATAAAATAGAGTTAATTAGGCAATAAATAAAATTGATCTAATTAACAAAAGAGAGAATTTTAAAAGTACCCTCTCTTTTTGTTTTTGTTTTCAAAATTAAAATAAAGATAAAAGGAGAGGGTATTTTATATCTTTATAAAATGCCCTTTCTCTTTCTTTAAAAGAAAGAGTTTTGCAACTTAAAAATTAGGTGATTGGGATGAAAAACATTTTAATTGCCGATTTGGACGGAACTTTGGTCTTCAAGGACCAAAAGATTTCTCAAGAGGTAGGGAGATATCTCTTGGAGATTATGAAGGAAAGCTGGCTGATCATCATTGCTGCGGCAAGCGCAGAGAGAGTAACCAATCTTTTCTTAGAACCTCTTTGGAATTTGGGTGCAAAAGAAGAGATTGAAAACCACCTGCTTTTGTTTTCAGAAATGGGATTACTTGAAATAGATCCCAAAAAAGCTATTGATAACCTTGAAGATTCTTTTATTGTTCATCTACCCGATGGCCATCTTCGCCGTCTGAAAACCCTCAGGGAGGAGATTTCAAAGATGATTTGGGTTTCTCCTTCTTTATGGCACCCGTTACTTCCCCAAAACGGTGGTAGTCTTTTTAAAGACTACAAGGGAAGAACCATTTTACTTTCCAAAGAGAGTAACTCTCCGTTATTTCCTTACTGGATTCTTAACGAAGAGAAAAGGGTACTTACCACCCTTGAAAAGATTAGGTCTTTAGAGGGAAAGATAATAGAAGCACCCAAAGAAGTAAAAACAAGCATTCTTTCTTTTTTGCAAAATGGTGAAGTAGACGCCATAGAGTTTCCTACTTCCTTTGAGGTGAAGCCCAAAGGGTGGGATAAAAGTATTCCTGCCGCTATGGCTTTGGAGAGGATCGGTGCCCAAAAGAAATGTGGTTTAAACACGGTTGTTCTCGGCGATACCGAGCATGATCGAGCAATGGCTTGTCCCAAAGGTTTAGGGGTGAATCTTCCCTTTATTGAGATAAAGGGTGAGGAGCATCTCTTGGAGGTACTTCGAGCCATTCACAGGGGAACTATTATTTAATTATTAGTTCCCTTTATTTTATTGGCCAAAAGACAGCAGCTGCTGCTCCTAATAAAGTAATTTCCTTTCCCAGTCGAGTGATTTTTATTTTTGGAACTTTTAAATAATGGTCAACGTATTTTTTAATACCTTTCAAAATAATTTCTTGATTACTCAAAACTACTGATCCTCCGATCGTAATTAACGCTGGATCATAAGCAACAATAATATTTGAAACAGCTGCAGCGTTAATTTTAGAAACCTCGTCAAGAAACATAAGGGCTGTTTTGTTTCTTCTTTTAGCTGCCTCAAAAATATCTTTACTTTCCTTTACTTTAAAATTAACTGCCCTCTTTTCTTTCTTTGCCCAAAGTTTTAAAAATCGTGGCAGGTTTCTTCCAGAGCAATATCCTTCCCAATGCCCCTTTCCTTTTCCACAAGTACACAGTAAATCATATTTTGTATCCACAATAAAATGACCAACTTCTGCTGCATTGCCACTTTTTCCTAAAAGCAATTTTTCATTTATAATAGCTCCGCCGCCAATCCCAGTGGAAATAGTGATGTAGATTAAATTTTCAATATTTTTACCATCACCAAAATATTTTTCTCCCAAAACCGCTGCATTGCAGTCATTGAGTAAAAAAACTGGCAAAGAAAAATAATTTTTAAGCGGTGTTGTCAGGGGAATAAATTTAAATGGAACATTTGGAGCGTTAAGCGGTCCTCCTTTTTGATAATCTAATGGTCCAATAGATGAAATTCCGATTCCAAAAAAATCATTCTTACTTGATTTTTCTTCATTGATTAAAAAATTAATCAAATTTATTATTTGTTGAGTTACAATTTTTCCTGATTTTCCTTTTTTAATTGTCTTCTCCTCTCTTTTGTTTAGGATTTTTCCCTCTTTTGAAATCAAGGCGGCTCTTAGATTGGTAGCGCCAAAATCAATAGCAATAGCAAGTTGATTTTTAAGTTGATTTTTCATAAATTGAATTTGTTATATTGTTTATTTTAATAAATTTTATTATAATAATCAATATATTAATTTCTATTTATTTTTTGATAAAAAATAGTTATAATCTAATTGAGGTTTAATTTATGAGTAGGGTTTCGATTATTATAATAAGTTGTTTATTGTTTATTGTTCTTTGTTTGGGCGGTTTTTATTTTTATTTAGAAAGCGAGGTTCAAAAACCGTTTCAAGCAGATAACAAAGAAAATATTACTAAGACATTTAAAATAGAGGAGAAAAGCGGTTTAAGGGAAATTGCTAAAAACCTTAAAAATGAAGGATTAATAAAATCTGATATTGCTTTTGTTTATTATGTATTAAAAAATAACAAGGACCATTTAAAAGATGGTTATTATTGTTTATCACCAGTAATGACTATTTCTGAAATTGTAGAAACAATGGAGGAAGAGCAATTAAAAGAAGAAATAAAAATTACTTTTCCTGAAGGATTTCGTTTATCTCAAATAGAAGAAAGATTAGAAAATTACTTTCAACAATTTTCTACTTCAAATCTTCAGCTTTCTGATTTCAAAACAAAGAACTTTAAAAATCAATATGGATTTTTGAGCGATGCGCCTGACGAAGCTAACTTGGAAGGATATCTTTTTCCTGACACTTATTTGTTTTATTGTTTTGAACCAGAAGTTTCTTGTGAGAGTGGAAAGCCAGTGATATCAAAATGTGGCAAAGGTGATTTGAATGCAATTGTTCAAAAATTTCTTACTAATTTTGATAAAAAATTAACTTCTGAATTAAGAGAAGAAATTCAAATTCAAGGAAAAAGTGTTTTTGAAATTATAACAATGGCTAGTATTTTAGAAAAAGAAGTTCAAACACCTGATGATAAAAAAATTGTTTCAGGAATTTTTTGGAAAAGAATAAAAGATGGTATTCCTCTTCAAAGTTGCGCTACTATTGCTTATGTGCTAAATGAAGGCGAGTGGACTTTTTCTGAGATGCAAACTGCTATTGCAAAAAATAAAGATATTGAATCCGCGTATAATACTTATAAATATAAAGGTTTACCGATTGGTCCGATTTCAAATCCTGGAATTGATGCCATTAAAGCAGCGATTTTTCCCGAATTTACAGATTATAATTATTTTTTAACAGATCCTGTAAGTGGTAAAACCATTTTTTCCAAAACACTTGAAGAACACAACCAAAATATAGTAAAATACTTTTAACAAAGGTCGAAAAATTTTACCCTTTTAAAATATAAATAAGGGCTAAAAATTATTTAAAATAAAAGACATCATATGGAAACAAAGTTTATTATACTTATAGCGCTTTTTGTGATTTTGTTGGGCAGTGTTACTTATTTATTAGTAGCACAACCACAACAATTACAATCACAAGAGGAGACAAACGAAATTGAGTCTTTATTGGGCAAATTTAATCCTGATACTCCCCAAGTAACATTACCATTGAATGATGTGCCCTTGGGAGTAGTTGAACTTAAGGTTTCTCGCGACAAAGGATTTGAACCCAATGAGTTTAGTGTAAAGGCAGGAGACGTTGTATCAGTTGCTTTAACCTCAATGGATGGAACTCATTCTTTCTATTTTGAGGATTCCTCTTTGGAAAAGGTAAGGATTGATGTATCAATGAATGAAACTCGCGGTATTTCTTTTGTTGCTCCTGAAAAACCAGGTGAGTATATTTTTTACTGTGATCTTCCTGGCCACAGAGAAGCAAATGGTGAAGAAGGAAAAATGATTGTAAAATAAGCACTTCGTTAGAAGAAATAATAATATAGCCCTTCGGCAAGTTCAGAAACTGTCCATATTTTTGACTTAGTTTAAAGGATGGATATCTTTACTCCCTGAACCTGTCGAAGGGTCTTATTAAAAATATTGTCATTGCGAGGAGTCCCTCACCTTAGTAAAAGGTGAGTGGACGACGAAGCAAT
>DAOPTN010000005.1:22099-25781 GCA_035349995.1 Candidatus Pacearchaeota archaeon | reverse complement strand
TTATTTAAAAAACTGGACAATAGAAAAAGTAAGAAAAAAAAAGAGAAAAATATAAATACTAGTTTCAATTTTTAAAGGATATTCTTGGTAAGTTTAGAAAATAATATTTTATTTCTGAATGTAGTTCAGGGAATATAATAACAAATTTGCAATCAGCTATGGTTAGAAAAAATAAAAGATATCATTATCAAAAAAGAAAATCTATTTTTAAACGTCGCTGGTTTTGGTATGCTATTTTGATAATTTTTCTTATGGGAGGAATTTCATATTTTTTATTCAAAACATCATATTTTGAGATAAAAAATGTTGAAGTAGCAGGCGAGGAAGAAAAGATTGTTGAGGAAGTTAAAAAGATGATTGAAAATAAAAACTTTTTTCTGCTAAGCGCCTCCATGATTTCAACCAAAATCAGTGAAACATTTCCGCAAGTAAAAGAGGTTACTATTGAAAAACACTTTCCTGATGCTGTTTCTGCTCAAATATTAGAGAGACAAGCTGCTGCAATTTTTTGTCCTCAGCGTGAAAGCGAATCCTGTTTTTTAATTTCAAAAGAAGGAATTATTTTTAATACTTCTGAAAGAAAAAACGATTTGATTTTAATTTTTTCATCGGGATTAGATGAGTTAAATTTAGGAAAACAGGTTATTGAAAAGGCATTGATGGAGGATATTATTTTACTTTTACAAGAACTTAACAATTCTAAAATTATCATAAAAGAAATTGAAATTTTGCCACTAGAAATAAAAGCAAAAACAGAGCAGGGATTTTTTATTTATTTTTCAAAATCAGTGCCAATAAAAAATCAAATAGAAATACTTTTAACAACCCTTCAAAAAACAATTTCAAACGAGGAACAGAAAAATCTTCAATATATTGATTTAAGGGGATTAAAGGAGAATCAACGAGGAATAATTTATTGGCAGTAAAATAAAATTCCTTTGCATTTAAAAACAAAAATGATATAATTAAAATTAAAATATAAATTTGCAAAATGATAAAATTTTAATCATATTTTGGATTTTTAAAATCAACATCTAATAGATTTGATATTTAGCTTAAGAAACAATAATTAATCTATTATTTTTATATGGGTTTTTTTAGAAAATCGCCATCAATTTTAGGAGTTGATATTGGTACTACTTCAATAAAGATTGTAGAGTTGGAGAAAAATGGAAAGAAAGCAAAATTGAAAAATTATGGAGAATACAAAACTTCTTCTTCAAAAGAGGGATTAATGCCAGTCAGTACTAGCTTTTTATCTTTTTCTGAAGACAAAATTAGTAGTATTATAAAAGAAATTCTTGAAGAGACAAAGATTGAAGCAAGAGAAGCAAATTTTTCTTTGCCGGTTTTTTCTAGCTTTTCTACGGTAATTGAGTTGCCACTAATGGAGCCGGAGGAAATTCCAGGAGCAATAAGATTTCAATCTCATCAGTATGTTCCGGTGCCTGTAGAAGAAGTAGTGCTTGATTGGAGTATTATAAAAGAAGAAGACTTAGCGCTTTCCGAAAACAAGATGAAAGTTCTTTTAGTAGCAATTCCCAAAGACGTAATTGAAAAATATGGAAAAATAGGGGAGGCAGTTGGTCTATCAATAAAAACTTTAGAGTTGGAAAGCTTTGCTCAGGCCAGGGCTGTTATAGGAGAAGATAAAAATCCAGTATTGATTTTAGATATTGGGGGAAGAACTACTAGTATTACTATTGTAGATCAAGGATTTATTCGTTTGTGCCATAGTTTAGATTTTTCTACTTTTAGTTTGATAGAGGATCTTTCTCAAAGATTAAATATATCTTTTGAACGAGCTGAAATATTTTGCAAAGAAAAAGGTCTTAAAAAAGAAATAGATGAGATTGCAATTGTAGCACCTGTTCTAACGTCCATTGTAGACAAAATGATTTTTGGAATAGAAAAAGCAATAAATAGTTATCTTTCAAATAATCCTCAACGAGAAATTGAAAAAATTATTTTACTTGGAGGAGGAGCATTAATACCCGGAATTTCTAATTATATTAGTAATAAATTACAAAAAGAAACTATAATAGGCAATCCATTTTTAAATATAGATTATCCGCCAGTTTTAAAAAGTGTTTTAGAAGAAATTGGACCTGGTTTTGCAACGGCCGTAGGATTGGCTTTGAGAGATTTTGAAGAAAAAAAATAATATAGCAAAAAACTTGCTTTAAAACTTGCTTTAAAAGATAAAAACTGTTAAAATATATTAGTATTCAAATAGATTTTACGAGTAAGGTACATTTAAATAATTTATTTGGGTGTTATTTATCCTATATCCGTCATTATGATATGGATTAGGTAAATTATTATATTTATTATGGCTATTTCTTTTACTGGAACAAAAGAAACAGGAAATAAAATTAAATTTAAACCTGATAAAATTTTTTGGGCCTTGTTAGAGGTGTTAGTGGTTTTATTGCTGGTATTTGGAGGAATAAAAATTTATCAATCTTCTCTTCAAAAAGAGATTTCAAATCTTGAAAATGAGATTGCGGCTCTTGATGCTAAAAGGGATTCTAATCTTGAGAACGAAATGAAATCTACTATTGCAAGTTTTGAAAAAATAGAGCCCCTTTTAAATTCTCATATTAAAGCTAGTAAGGTTTTTACTATTTTGGAAAATGATACCTATGCTGATGCGCAAATTTCTAATTTTAATTTTGACGCCAAGGAAGCAACCTTGACCCTAAGTGTGACTTCGCCTACTGCTCAAGCCCTGGCAATGCAAACCTCTCTTTTTAGGGCAGATTCTAATGTAAAAGCAGTAGAGATAGGAGGGTTTTCTTTTTCAGAGGAAGGAATTAATTTTCAATTAAAGGTAACATTAGACCCAAACGCAATTAAATATTAAAAGATATGGCAGAGCAAAAAAATATTACAACATATATTTATCTGGGACTTGTATTAATAATATTTGTAGTGATTTATTTTTTAGTTTATCCGGCAATAATAGGAGTAAAAGATGTTGAAAAATCAAAATTAGTATTAGAAAAAGAACTGAGCGAAAAAGAACAAACTCTTATAAAATTTGAAGAAGTTACAGCAAAGTATAAAGAGAAGAAAGGAGAGCTTTCAAAGATTTCACAAATGCTTTCTCAAGAGCCGGATCTTGTTTTTCAATTAATCCAATTTGAAAATTTAGCAAATACCAATTATATGGTAATAGAAGATATTTCATTTGAGCCCTTGGAAGCGTCAGAAAAGGGAAGTGTTGGTGTTTTTCCTATTAATCTTCAGGTAAGCGGTGATTATGAAAATTTTAAAAACTTTCTTGACTCTGTAGCAAAAAACCTTAATTTGATAGATGTTGAAACCATTAGTTTTCAACCAATTGAGGCAGGTCAAGGAATGGCTTCGGCAATTGAAAACAATGAAGAAATAGTAACAGTAGCAACTGAAAATAAATATACGTTTTCTTTAAAGGTTAATACCTATACTGAAAAAACGCCGGTGCCTCCACCCGAAGAGACACCAGTTAAAGAAGAATAGTTGATATTTTGGATACTTAGATATTCATTGATATTTATAGTAGATACTTATTGTAATTTACAATAAGTATCGCGAGCGAAGCGAGCAAATATCTATAAGTATCTATATTAATATCTGTAAAGGTATGGCAATATCATTTAATCAAGAAGAAAAAATAAAAGAAAAAAAAGGAATTTCT
>DAOPTN010000005.1:0-21999 GCA_035349995.1 Candidatus Pacearchaeota archaeon | reverse complement strand
TATGGCAATATCATTTAATCAAGAAGAAAAAATAAAAGAAAAAAAAGGAATTTCTATTCCTTTTTGGGCAGTATTGTTAATTATTTTTTTAGTTATTGTGGGTGCCGCAGTTTATTTTGTATTTTTCCAAAAAGTTTCTGAAAGTGAAATTTCTTCTCAAACATCAGGACTAACTCAAAAAGATCTTACTAAAATAGAAGAAATTTTGAATAAACTAGATGAGCCCATATTTAAAGAACTTACTCCTTCTTTGCCTAGTTTTTCATTGGAGGCACCCACTGTTCCTTCTGAAAAAGCTGGTCGTCAAAATCCATTTGCACCGGTACAATAATAATAAACTCGTATTTATTAGAAGATTTTAAAAGTTTAAAAATTACAGTTTCTAAGAAGTTAAAAATATGTCTTCAGATTTTATTCAGCACCTTATTGAGAAAAAACTTTTATCACAAAGTCAGTTTTCTAATCTTCAAAAAGAATCTGAAAAAGAAGGAAAACCTATTGAGGAACTGATTATAGACAAAGGAATTATTTCAGAGCGAGATTTATTTAGAAAAAAAAGCGATTTTTTTCAAATCCCATTAAGAAGAGTTTTTTCAGATCAGATTCCAAATTCTGTTTTGGAGGAAATTTCTGAAGAAGCAGCTAGGCACTATAAAATAATTCCTTTAAAAAGAGAAGGAGATTTATTAGAAGTAGGAATGGTAAATCCTGAAGATTTTTCTTCTCAGTCAGCTTTAGATTTTATTGCTAAGCAGAAAGGTGTTGAAACAAAAGTTTACTTAATTGTGCCTTCTGATTTTAATGAAGTGTTAAAAAAATATCGGGCGTTAAAAGAAGAGGTAAGAACAGCTATTGAAGAATTAGAAAAAGAGGAAGAAATTGAAAAAAAGCCAAGGAAAAAAGCTACTGCTGTAGAAAAAGTGGTAGAAGAGGCGCCTGTTTCAAAAATCGTGGCTGTAATTTTGCGTCATGCAGTAGAAGGACGAGCTTCAGATATTCATATTGAACCATTTGGAGATCGATTAAGGGTGAGGTTTAGAGTAGATGGAGTTTTATATTCTAGTTTGTTTCTGGAAAAAAAACTTCTTCCTTCGGTTGTTTCTCGTTTAAAGGTAATGTCAAATCTTAGAATTGATGAAACAAGAGTGCCACAAGATGGAAGATTTCATCTTATTATTTCAAATCGAGAAATTGATTTTAGAATTGCTACCTTTCCTACGTCGCAGGGAGAAAAAGTTGCGATTCGGGTACTTGATCCAGCAACTGCAATTAAAGATATTAGTCAATTAGGGCTTAAAGGGAAGAACTTAGAATTAGTTGAGAAAGCAATGACTCTTCCGTTTGGCTCTTTAATCTTTTGCGGTCCAACTGGTTGTGGAAAGAGTAGTACTCAATATGCAATATTGCGTCAGTTAAATAATGAAGGAGTAAACATTGTATCCCTTGAAGATCCGGTTGAATATTGGATTAATGGAGTAAATCAAAGTCAAATAAGGCCAGAAATCGGCTATACCTTTGCTGCTGGATTACGACAAGTGGTGAGGCAGGATCCAGATATTATTATGGTTGGTGAAGTAAGAGATAGGGAAACGGCTGAATTGGTGACTCACGCTGCCTTAACTGGTCATTTGGTGTTGTTTACTTTGCATACCAATAATGCAGTAGGCGCCATTCCTCGATTGGTAGATCTTGGAGTAGAACGGTTTTTAATTCCTCCAACAGTTAAACTTATTATCTCTCAACGATTAATTAGAAAATTATGCCCGGATTGCAAACAAAAGGTATTAGCAAATAAAGAAGAAGAAAGAATTATTAGAGAAGAATTAGAACGATTACCAGACAGTGAAAGAAAAAGGATAAAAATTTCTGATCGTTTGTATATTTATAAACCCAAAGGTTGCTCAGCATGCGTTAATAAAGGATTTAAGGGCAGAATAGGAATATTTGAAGTGCTAGCTGTTACAAAAGAGTTAGAAGATATAATTCTTGCTGCTGAAACATCAGAAAGTAGGATTGAAAAAGAAGCAGAAAGACAAGGTATGATTACTTTAAAGCAAGACGGTATTTTAAAAGTGCTCGAAGGTGAAACATTTTTAGAGGAGGTTTTAAAGACAACAGAAATTAGAGAAGATATATAATAAAATTAATCAAATTCTCTAACTACTCTAATGTTTAATGAATTTACTAATTTTCAATTTACGAGTTTACATTGAAAATTTATTGAAAATTGAAATTTTATTTAGTCATTAGGTCAATTAGGATTTTTATTATGGTTTATAAAGATTTTTTAGATGAAATTTTTGAGAAAGCTCTTCAGCGAGGATCATCCGATATTCATTTTTCTGTAGGAAGGTATCCTACTTTAAGAATAGACGGTGCTTTGGTTCCAATGAAGGGAGAAAAAATTTTAAACAAAGATGACACTCAAGAATTAGCTTTTTTAATTTTAGGAGAAGAACAGAAAAAAAGATTTTTAGAAAACAAAGAAATAGATTGTTCTTACGAATATAAAGAAAAAGCAAGGTTCAGAGTGAATGTTTTTTTTCAGAGAGGAGTGATTTCAGTGGCTTTAAGATTAATTCCCTCAAGGATTAGAACGATAAAAGAACTTAATTTGCCAGCTTCTTTACATCGATTTGCAAAAATAGAACAAGGATTTGTTTTGTGCACAGGTCCGGCTGGTCATGGAAAATCAACTACTCTTGCTGCTATTTTAGATGAAATTAACCATCAGCGAGAAGATCATATTATTACTATTGAAGATCCTATTGAATATATTTTTCCTCCGGATAAATCCATTATTGATCAAAGAGAAGTAGGAAGAGATACAAGAGGATTTCATCAAGCATTACGTTCTGTGCTACGACAAGATCCAGATGTAATTATGGTGGGAGAGATGAGAGATTATGAATCAATTGCTATTTCTTTAACTGCTGCTGAAACCGGTCATTTGGTTTTTTCAACCTTACATACAAATTCAGCCGCTCAAACCGTAGATAGAATTATTGATACCTTTCCACCTGATCATCAAATTCAAATTCGTGCCCAATTGGCTTCTACTTTAAAAGGAGTAATTTCTCAAAGATTGATAAGGAGAAGGCAAGGAGGAAGGGTTCCTGCTTGTGAAATAATGCTTGGTAATCCAGCTATTGCCAACATTATTCGAGAGAGGAGAACCCATGAGCTGGATATGGTTATTTCTACAAGCAGTGAAGAAGGTATGATATCATTAAATGACTCTCTCAAAAATCTTGTGATGCAAAATGAAATTAGTTTAGATGAAGCCCTTAGATATTCTTTAAACCCAAAAGAATTAAAATTACGACTAAAAATGTAATATTCAAAAAGCGTAAACCCGCTTCATTCAAATACAAGAGACAAAGCGTTTTTTTATTAAACTATCAAATTTCCTTTTAGCCGTCACATTTCACCTCGCTCTTGTATTTTGATATTATTTAAACGATATTAGAATGATAATTTATGAAATACCAATACCGTGCTAGAAATCAAAAAGGAGAATTTAAATCAGGAATAATAGAGGCACCTTCTAAAGAAAAAGTGGTTAGTATTCTTCAACAGCAAGGTTTTATTATAACTGGTCTTGATCCTATAGAGGGCATGGGGGCTAAAAAAGAAATTAAGATTTTTGGTGGAAAAGTTAAACCCAAAGACCTGGTTTTTTTCTTTAAACAATTATCAGTATTGTTTTCAGCAAATGTCCCCTTGGTTGATGCTTTAAATGCTTTAGCAAAGCAAACAAAGAATCCTGTTTTAGCTGAACAAATATTAAAAGTAGCTGCAAGTATTGATGGAGGGATGTCTTTATCTGAAGCGCTCGCACAATATCCAAAGACATTTTCAAGTTTTACTGTAAATATGGTAAAAACAGGTGAAGTCGCTGGTACTTTGGGCAAGGTGCTTGAACAATTAGCTGACCATATTGAAAGGGATTATCTTTTAACTTCCAAGATTAAAGGTGCAATGTATTATCCTGCCTTTGTGATTGGCGCTGTAATTCTTGTAATTATTGTAATGCTTGTTTTTGTGTTGCCACAAATGACAAGTATGTTTGAAGACTTAGGAGCAGAATTGCCTCTTCCAACACAAATTGTTATTAATGTTTCTAATTTTGTAATAAATAATGGTTTAATAATATTCATTTTGCTTGTTGGAATTGTATTTGGTTTACTTCGCTATCTTAAAACTCCAAATGGAAAAGCCCTAAAGGACAAAATTGAAGTTAAAATTCCTGTTATTGGTCCTCTTTTTCAAAATATATATTTAGCAAGAATTGCTGAAAACTTGGGAAGTTTGATCAAGAGTGGCATTCCCATTGTTGAAGCGTTAGATACAATTTCTTTAGTGATAGGAAATACCTTATATGAAGACGTGTTAAAAAAAGCACGAGACAATGTAAGAAAAGGAGGAACGATATCAGAGGTGTTTAAGGATTCGTCTATTATTCCTTCTACTTTGTCTCAAATGGTGACTGCCGGAGAAAGTAGTGGAAATCTTGATAAGGTTTTAATGAGCTTGGCTAAGTTTTATAATACCGAAGTTGATACAACCGTAGAGAACTTGATGAGTTTATTAGAACCTATTTTAATGGTGGGTTTAGGATTGGGTGTTGGGTTTATTGCTGCAGCAGTGCTTTTGCCTATGTACAATTTATCAGGAGCAATGTAAAAATAATGAAAAAAGCAAAAATGAAAAACAACAATTAATATCGTGTTGAAGGCACAAGTATCTATAAATTTTAAATTTTAACTTTTATTCAATTTATGTCTATTTCTTACATTTTTATTTTTATTTTTGGTCTTTGTGTTGGTAGTTTTTTAAATGTTTTAATTGATCGGTTGCCAAAGGGGGAATCAATTTTTGGGCGTTCTTATTGTAACCATTGTCATAAAACCCTTGAATGGTACGAATTAGTACCTGTATTAAGTTTTATTGTTTTGAGAGGAAAGTGTTCCAAGTGTAAAAAGCCTATTCCCTTGCAGTATCCTTTGGTAGAACTAGCTACGGGTGGGTTATTTTTGCTAATTTTTATTTTTTTCACTCCTTTTGATGTAAATTTATCTAATGAAGCAATCTTTTCAACTTTCAATTTTCAAAATTTATTACTTCTTTTTTGTCAATTGTTTATCGCTAGTTGCTTGATAGTAATTTTTATGAGCGATTTAAAGTATATGATTGTACCTGATGAAATTGTTTATTCGGGGATGGTAATAGCTTTGATTTATCAATTTAGCAATTGGAAGATGGGACAGCTTCCAGAATGGCATTACCCGCTTTTAGCAGGCATTGGTCCAGCATTATTTTTTCTTTTTTTAATTCTTATTACAAAAGGAAAGGGGATGGGATTTGGTGATGTGAAGATTGCTGCTTTTATGGGTTTTTTCCTTTCTTGGCCTAATATTTTGATTGCGCTTTTATTAGCTTTCTTTTCTGGGGCATTGGTGGGATTGATATTAATAGCTACAAAGAAAAAAGGAATGAAAAGTGAAATTCCTTTTGGTTGTTTTTTGGCACCAGCAACATTGATAGCCCTTTTTTGGGGAGAGGAATTGATAAGTTGGTATATGAGCATAATTGGCTAAAAATTCGAGATATTTGTTCCCCACCACAATTTTTGCTTCGCAAAATTTGGGCGGGTCGCGATACTTATAGATATTTGCTCGGCTAACGCCTCACGATATTCATTGATATTATGGCTAAAGATTTTATTCCATTAAAAGATTTAGAAGTCTATAAACTTGCCAGGGAGTTATCTAAAATAGGATGGGAAATTTATCAGGATTTAGATTGGCAGGATAAGAAAACTATGGGCGATCAGTTTGTTCGAGCCGCTGATTCTATAGGTGCAAACATTACCGAAGGTTATTTTCGTTATCATTACTTGGATAGGGTAAAATTTATGTACAATGCTCGTGGATCATTAGCAGAATCAAAGGATTATTGGCTTGATCTTTTATTTGAGCGGCAAAAGGTTTCAAAAGGACTATATCAGCACTATAAAACGATAGCCGAAAAAACTTCAATTAAATTACAGAACTATATTTCCTCATTATATCGTAGCAAAGAAAACCATAAGTATCAATAAGTATCCATGAATATCCATCAATATCAATTAATATCAAAACGTGGTTTTACACTTGTTGAAATAGTGGTTGCTCTCACTATTATCTTGGTCTTAACTGGAATTTTTCTTGTAAGCTATTATTCAGGTAATAGTGAAAGAAATTTAACCGATGCTTCGTTTCTAATCTCTCAAGAAATTAGAAAGGCCCAAGATCTAGCCCTTGTTCAAAGTTCAATGCCTGCAGAATGTAGAGAATATGGAGAATATGGAGAATGGCCCGGAAGCTTTGGTGTCTATTTTAGTACTAGTACTAGTACTAATAGGGCTTATATTGATCTTTTTGGAGACAAGGACAGTGAGGGAGATTATGATATTTCAGGAGCAGCGTGCGGTTGTACTGGTGCTAATGAATGTGTAGAACGACAATTTTTGCCATCAAATGTGAAGATCAATAAAATAAAAGTAGGAAGTAGTGGAAGCGAATGTACCAGTGCTTGGATAAATTTTTCACTATCAAATATCGCTGTTCAAATAAAAAATAGTTGTTCAATTACTGACAATAGTAAAATTGAAATAGAAATTTTATCGCAATCTGGAGGTGAAGAAAAAAAGACAATTATTATTAATAATAAAGGAATGGTAGAGATAAAATAAAAAAATTTCTAATTTCTAATTTCTAATTTTCAATAAATATCGCTCGCCGTAGGCGAGCAAATATCCACAAATATCCATGAATATCAATAACAATCACTCTTTTACTTTTCTTGAAATAATTATTGCAATTGGAATATTTGCTATTGGTATTTTGGCGGTGATTTCTGTTTCAGCTAAAAGTTTTAAAACCATATCTCTCCAACAAGATAAATTAATTGCTACAAACCTGGCAAAAGAAGGAATAGAGAACATAAGAAATGTAAGGGACGAGAACTGGTTTTATAGGGGATATTCTGATTGTAATAATGATAACGTACTTACTTTGTGTACTAATGGTCAAATTTACGAAAACGAAGGCGATTGTGACTGGCGATGTGGAAATGAAAAAAATAATCAGTCAAATTATAAACCTACCTATAAATTAGATAACCACTTGCAAGATATCGATTATTTGGGAAATGCTATCTACAATTCATCAATTGACTATACAACTAAAACCTGCGCTAATGATGGGGCTGTTTTAAAAATAGATAGTAATAGTTTCTATCAACATACCGGTGCCACTGATTCTATTTTTAAAAGATTGATTTCTATAAAAAGGAATAATGATCTTAATAGTGATGGCCAAACAAATAATGATTTACAGGTTAAAGTAATGGTTTGCTGGAAAGACCGAGGACAATGGCAAGAAGTATCATTAGAAGAACATTTATATAATTGGAAATTAGAAGAAAACAATTTTTTGAATTGGAATTATAAAAGATCAATAACAATAGATAATAGAGATAATGCTAACACCTTAAACAATTATCAAGTATTGGTTACTTTGAATACCCAAAATTTAATTGCCACTGAAAAGATGCAATCTGCTTGCCAGGACATAAGGTTTTCTGATGGAGTTGAGCCCCTTAATTACTGGATAGAATCTGGTTGTAATACTGCTTCTACTAAAATTTGGGTTAAGGTGCCTTCAATCGCCGCCAACTCCCAGAAGACGATATATATGTATTATGGCAATAATACTGTAAGTTCAAGAAGCAATGGAAATCTAACCTTTGATTTTTTTGATGATTTTGAAGGAACAAGTTTAGATACTAATAAATGGGAAAATATTAATAATAACGTGAGTGTAGCAAATAGTATTATTACAATTGCCGGTCCTTCAAGCGGAGAAGCTGCTTTTTTAACTGTTCCTAGTTTTACTGATTCTGTGATAAGGACAAAGATAAAAGGGGATACAAACAAGAACTGGGGATTAGTTTCTAGGGCGATGGGATCTTATACGCAAGGTTATCTATTTAGATTTTCAGGTGTTGATGGGACTAATAGAGTTGCTTTTTTTAGGAAAGGATGGGTGACACTTTCTTCTCAATCATACACTTTACCAAGCTGGACAAATTATAATATAGTTGAATTATATACTATTGGCAATACTTTAAGAGGAAGAATCAATGATGGAAACTTTACATCAAGTATAACAGAAGGAACATATACTTCTTCCAAAAATGGTTTAAGAGTAGTAGAGAGTGCCAAGACAAGTATAGATTGGTTTTGTGTTCGTCAATACGCCTCACCCGAACCAATAATTACTGTGGGGACAGAAGAGTGATAATGAAAATTATAGATGAAAATACTTATCAAAAAATGGAAGTAATCAGTCAAGATTTATCAATTAAATTTTAATAGCACTTGTTTATAAGAAAAAAGTAAAAAATATTACTTTCAATATATGAATATTATTAAAAAGTTTTCACAAGATTCCATAAATTTAAAAAATGCATTCACCCTTATTGAACTTCTAGTTTCGGTTTCTATTTTTGTAATTTTTACTTTGGCAATTATGAGTATATATTTTTCTTCAATAGAAAGACATACTGTTGCTCTCCAAATTCAAACTGTAAACGAAGAATTAAGATACGCAATAGAAGTGATGACAAGGGATATAAAAGCTGGTTACCTTATGGCTTCAAAAGACAATAACAGCGACGGAAATATAGATCAAATATATATTTATCATCCTACCAAAAATATCAATAGTAATAATTGCAAGATAATAAGTGGTGTTACAGTTGGTGTTACGGGATGTCTTCAATATAAGTTTAATACAGTAGACAAGAGGATTGAGGTTCAGGGGAATGGTGATTCAACATTTGTTCCTTTAACAAGTTCAAATATAATAGTTTGGAAAATGAATTTCTATATTGATGATATAGTAGGCAGCACCAGTGAGCAGCCCAAGGTTACAATTCTTATTAACGCGAGAGAAAAAAAAGATTTTAAGGACCAATCAAAAATTTTTCTTCAGACCACTGTAAACCAAAAAGAAACAATAAATTTATATCAGGGGATACTTAATCCTTAAGATTATTCTTGGGATAAATTTTTAATTATTATAACTTGACATTAAAATATAAATTCCATATAATGTTATAAATAAAATAAATATATTTAATTCTTTTAAAAATAGATTAAATATATTTTAAAAATATATGGCAACAAAAAAGAAAAAAAATCATTTTACATTAATAGAATTATTAATAGTTGTTGGTATTATTGCAATTCTAGCATCAGTAATTGTTGCCGGTACAAGCCCAGCCCGAGCAAAAGCTCGAGATAGTCAGAGAAAAGCAGATCTCGCCGCTTATCAAAATGCTCTTCAACTATATTATAATAATCACAAAGCATATCCTGATCCTACTGGAGATCCATGTTGCGCTTCGCAGTGCCTTCAAAGTGATCTTGGAAATGAACTTTCTCCTTTGCCCCAAGATCCACTTGATGCGACTTGTAGTGGCGGAATTTACGGCTACTATTATACTTCAGAAGGAGGTAAAAATTACAAAGTTTATACTAAACTAGAAAGAGACATTGAAGCAATGAAAAGTGATGGAGGATTAGATGATGCTGCCTATGAGGTTTTTTCAACAATGGGTAGCCACTTGGTAATAAGTTTTCCTGCAGTTGGCACTGGTGGCGGAGGAGGATCAACTCTGGGTTTTAATTGTCAAATAAAATCTGTGAATGATTGTACTACGTCAGGGGGAGTAAATTTAATGAGATTATCGAATGCAGAAGGAGGCACAGATGTAGAAGGAAGCACAGAAAATGCTCATGCACAATTGCCCAGTGAAACAACTTACGATAATTGTGTTTGTTGTACTGCTCAATCAGTGATTGGTCTTGGTAATGATTGTACTATATCTTCTAGTTCTAACAATAAACCCTTTTTAATGTTATCAGATGCCACCAATGCCCATGTTAGTAAAGTAGGAGTGGGGGATTATTCTGAGAAGGTTTGTATTTCTGCTGTTCCTGGAGTAAATATTGCTTGTAATTATAGAACTACTTGTCAACCAGGGGAAGTTGCTCTTTGTTCAATCTCAGATGATTCAAATGCTCATGTGGGCCCTGTTAATACTTACGATACAAAGGTTTGTTGTAAATTAGGTCAATAAGATTACAATAAAAAAATAATAAATGAAAAAAAACTCTGGACAAATCTTAATATTGGTGCTTTTTATCATAATAATTTTCGTAGGGGTAACTATTGCTATTACTACTTTAACAACAAGGGAGCTTGAAATGCGAGAAATGGAAGAGACAGCGTTAAAAATTCAATATGCAGCAGAGTCAGGACTAGAAAGAGCAAGATATTATATAAAAGAAAATAACCCGATTTCTTCACAAGTAACGATTGAAGATGATCTTGATAATGGTTATAGTTATAGGACCGTCATTACTCCCAACGGCCAAGTACGACCGAATGGTTTAACTTGCAATATTGGGGCGGGTGATTACTGCATTGATAGTCGGGGCGAATCGCCACAATAATTAATAATATGTAATTTTATTTATAAAATGCTGCAATTTATGCAGCATTTTTAATATTTTGGTGTTGTTTTTTAATGTGCTATAATATAAACAAAAATTATGACAAAAGAAGAAGCCAAAGAGCGAATTGAAAAATTAAAAGAGACCATAAATAAAGCGAGGTATTTATATCATGTTTTAGATCAATCTATTATGTCTGATGCGGCTTTGGACTCTTTAAAGCACGAGTTGTATGAGCTGGAACAGCAATATCCTGAGTTGATTACTCCTGATTCTCCCACTCAACGAATTGGCGGAAAACCACTTGATAAATTTAAAAAAGTTCATCATATTGTTCCGCAATGGTCTTTTAATGATATTTTTTCAGAAAAAGAACTGAGGGATTTTGATACAAGAATGAAAAAAGAATTAGGAGCGAAAGAAGTTGATTATACCTGTGAGCTTAAAATAGATGGTTTGCACATAATCCTAACTTATGAGAAGGGATTATTTGTTTTGGGCGCAACAAGAGGAGATGGTAAAATTGGCGAAGATGTGACTCAAAATTTAAAAACCATTGAGAGTGTTCCTTTAAGATTACGGGAAAATATTGATTGTGTGGTTGAGGGTGAGGTTTATATGAAAAAATCAGTTTTTGAAAAACTAAATAAAGAAAGAAAGAAAAAGGGGGAAGAACCTTTTGCTAATCCTCGCAATGCTGCTGCTGGAGGCATTCGCCAATTAGACCCAAAAATTACAGCAGAGCGCCATTTAGATTGTTTTGTTTATGATTATTCTTGGCCAGAAAAAGATATACCAAAAACTCAGTTTGATGAATTAAATCGATTAATAGAGCTTGGATTTAAGGTTAATAAAAGCTTTAAGCTTTGTAAAAATGTTGATGAAATAATTGAATTTTGGAAAGAATGGCAGAAAAAAAGAGAAAGCGAGGATTATTGGATTGATGGAATTGTAGTAAAGGTTAATAAAAGAGAATATCAAAAAAAGTTAGGTTACACTGGAAAAGCTCCTCGCTGGGCAATTGCTTTTAAATGGCCGGGCGAGCAGGCAACAACAATTTTAGAAGATGTGGTTTTTCAAGTTGGGAGAACTGGTAAAATTACACCAGTAGCAGTTTTAAAGCCAGTCAATGTACGAGGTACCACAGTTACTCGCGCTACTCTTCATAACGCCGATGAAATAAAAAGATTAGGTGTGAAAATAAAAGATACAGTAATAGTAGAAAAAGCTGGAGATGTAATTCCTCATATAGTAAAAGCGCTACCAAGCCTTCGGCCCAAAGACGCAAAAGAAATTAAATTTCCTGAAAAATGTCCTGTTTGTGGATCAAAAGTTATTAGAAAGAAAGGAGAAGTTGCTCATTATTGCTCAAATAAAAATTGTGGGGCAAAACAAAAAAACCATCTCTATTATTTTGTTTCCAAAAAAGCTTTTGATATTCAAGGACTGGGTCCAAAAATTATTGATCAGTTAATGGACGCAGGGCTGGTTTCGCAACCATCTGATTTATTTTTTTTAGAAGAAGGGGATTTGGAACCACTTGAAAGATTTGGAGAAAAATCTGCTTCTAATTTGGTGAGCGCTATTCAAAAATCAAAAGAAATTACATTGCCCCGACTTTTAACAGCTTTATCAATTAAATATGTGGGCGAAGAAACTGCTCAACTTTTAACAGAAAAAATATTAAATGCTGGGCAGGATCAAAGTATTAAAACAATTTCTGATTTAATTAAAAAATTTCAATCTCTTTCAAAAGAGGACTTGGAAAAAATCGAGGGAATTGGGCCAAAGGTTGCAGAGAGTATTGTTGCTTGGTTTTCTAATGAAAAAAATATTGAATTTTTGAAAAATTTGGAAAAAGTTGGTATAAAAATCCAAAATCCAAAATCCAAAATCCAAAATCCAAAAATAGAAGGAAAAAGTTTTGTCTTTACTGGCGAATTAGAATCAATGTCAAGAGACAAAGCTAAAGAAAAAGTAAGAGAGCTGGGCGGGAAAACCCCATCAAGTATTTCAAAAAAAACTGATTTTTTGGTAATTGGAAAAAACCCTGGCTCAAAATACGAAAAAGCAAAAGAATGGGGGGTTAAAATCATTGATGAAAAAGAATTTTTAAAAATAATCCAGTTGTAATCATGCCTTAAATTTATTATAATAAAAATTAAGGCAAAAAGGTCGATTAATAAATTATTAATTTGAAAGAACAATATGACTAAAGTGAATTATATTTTAATAAGCATTATTGTTGTTTTATTAATAGTGGGTTGCTGTTTTATTTACTGGCAGAACGGAGGGTTTGAAAAAAGTTATTGGGCAGTTTATTTGGATAGTGGTGATTTGTATTTTGGAAAATTGAGTGAGTTTCCACAATTATCGTTAACAGATGTTTGGTTTTTACAAAGCAATGCTGATAATGAAGAAAATCCTTTTAGTGTGGAAAAATTGACCAATGTTTTTTGGGGACCAAAGAATCAATTGTATCTTAATCAAGAAAATATTATTTGGAAAGTTGAATTAGAGGATGATAGTCAGATAGTGCAATTTATTAAATCCAATCAAAATAAGGAAGTTAACGAAACAACCCCTCAAAATGTGCAGGAAGAAACCACTGATAAGGGACAAGAAGAATCTCCTGAAGAAGAATCTCCTGAGCTGAATAAATAAATAACAAATCAAGATAAAATATGTTTGATATTATTACTTTTGGTTCTGCTACCCAAGATGTTTTTTTAAAAAGCAAAGGTTTTGTGGTGAGAGAAGAAAAAAAGGTTTTTACTAAAAGGGGTCTTTGCGTTTCTTTGGGTTCAAAGATTCCTGTTGATGAGATTAAATTTTTAAATGGTGGTGGCGGTATGAATAGCGCTTTTACTTTTAAAAACCAGAAGTTTAATGTGGCTTATTGTGGTGTGGTGGGTAAAGATCCAGCAGGAGAAGATATAAAAAGACAACTTGAAAAAAAGGGTATTTCTACTGAATTTCTTTTCTTTGATGAAAAAAAGTATAGTAATTATTCAGTTATTTTGGGGACAGCCAATGAGAGGACGATTCTTGTATATAAAGGAGCATCAGAAACTTTAGCAGAAAAAAAGATTCCCTGGCCCCGCTTAAAATCAACAAAGTGGTTTTATTTAGCGCCATTATCTAATAAATTAGTGGGTTTGTGGGAGCAATTATTAATCTTTGCTCAAAAAAATCATATCAAAGTAGCAATGAATCCTGGTAATAGTCAGCTTATTTTACCGAAAAATAAATTAAAAAGATTATTAAATTTTGCTGATATTTTACTTTTAAATCAAGAAGAGGCATCGTTAGCTACTGGTTTGCCATATTATCAAGAAAAAGAAATTTTTAAAACCCTGGATGATTGGATAGGAGGAATATGCATAATGACAAAAGGTCCTTTGGGTGGTGTGGTTTCTGATGGTAAATGGATTTATAAATACGGTATTTTGAAAGCACCAAAAATTTTAGACAGGACTGGTTGTGGGGACGCTTTTGGTTCTGGGTTTGTAACGGGTCTCATAAGATGGTCGCCCACTATTCAAAAAAAATTGGGATTAGATCAAATTGAATATGCTATTCAGCTTGGCTCAGCCAATGCTGTTTCTAGTTTACAAATGTTTGGTGCTCAAAATGGACTTTTGAAAAAAGAGGACGATATTTTTAAGTTTGGAAAAGTAAAAATAAAAAAACAGAAACTATGAAGACCTTACGAGAAGCTAATATAGGAAAGGGAACGCGTGTTTTGGTGCGGTGTGATTTTAATTGTCCGATTGATGAAAATGGTAATGTTTTGGAAACCTATCGGATCGAAAAAACCCTACCTACCATCAATTATCTTTTGAAAAAAGAAGCACGAGTTATTTTAATGAGCCATTTGGACGATCCTGGAGGAAAGGTAGTTGAAAATTTAAGATTAACCCCAATTGCTGATGCTCTTTTTTCTTATTTAGATTTGTCGGTTACGCGAGCCTCGACAGAGGCGAAGCGTGAAGATGAAGGGAAACTCTATAGGAGGCAAACTTCATCGACTTTAAAAGCACCTGATTGTGTGGGAAAAAACATAGAACAAATGGTAAAAGAAATGCAAGAAGGAGAAATTTTACTTTTGGAAAACTTAAGATTTCACAAAGAAGAAGAAATAAACGATAAAACTTTTTCTCAAAAACTTGCCTCGCTTGGAGATGTTTATGTTAACGATGCTTTTGGAGTTTGTCATCGAGCCCATGCTTCAATTGTTGGCGTGCCTAAATTTCTTCCAAGCTTTGCCGGATTTCTTTTAGAGAGTGAAATAAAAAATTTAAGCAAGGTTTTAGAAAACCCGGAAAGACCTTTGGCAGCTATTTTTGGGGGCGCAAAAATTGAAACAAAACTGCCGATAATTCAAAAATTTCTTGATGTAGCTGATTTTATTTTGGTTGGAGGGAAAATTGCAAAAGAGATTGATTTTTCGCATCCAAAACTTTACAATGCTTCTGATTTTAATCAAGGACTTGATATTGGAGACCAAACCATAAAAGAATTTAAAGAAATTATTTCTAGGGCAAAAACCATTATTTGGAATGGACCAATGGGGTTTTTTGAGAAGCCAGAATTTGAAAAAGGAACAAAAGAAATTGCACAAGCGATTGCTGAAAATAATGGATTTAAAATTGCGGGTGGAGGAGAAACCCTGCTTGCTATTATAAAATATGGCCTGGAAAAACATTTTGATTTTCTTTCGACAGGCGGAGGAGCAATGCTTGATTTTTTAGCTGGGAAAAAATTACCAGGGATAGAAGCAATAAAATAAATCAAAAATCGAGTTTTGCAACAGCAAAACGAGCTGCTCAAAGAATTTCATTCTTTTCGCGTCTCAGCTGAAGCTTCAACGGAAGAAGAGAACAAAGTTCTCTTCGCCTATCAAAAATCAAAATTTATAGATACTTGTGCCTTCAGCACGATATTGATAGATACTTGCTCGCTTCGCTCGCGATATTCATTGTAACAATAAATATCTACAAATATCTACAAATATCTACAAATATCTACAAATATCTATAAGTATCTACAAGTATCTATTGTTGTTTTGCATTTTGTATTTTATATTACAAACTATTTTATATTACAAACAATGAAAAAAGCATTTTTTATTTTTATCTTAATTGTGGTGATTATTTTAATTTCACTTTTTTTTATTTTCCCATTTAAAAAAAATGAAGATGACCAAACGATTAATGCTGCTCAAGTATCAAAACTGTTAACAGAAGAAGAAAAAAATAATATTTCTTTTTCAAGTTTTTTTCCAATAAAAGAAGAAGATTTTTGGACACCTCAGTTAGGAGAAAAAGCGGGTCTGGTAGTTTTATTTTCGCCTTATGGAAAAGAAAATATTTTATATGAAAAAAATATTGAAGAACAATTACCCATTGCCAGTTTAACCAAAATAATGACTGCAATGGTAGTGATTGATAATTATCCTTTGGACAAAGAGGTGGAAATAAGCGAGAAAGCTATTAAAACATTAGGAAAATCTAGCTTGTGTTCAGGAGAAAAAATGACAGTGGAAAATTTATTAAATCTAGCTCTTTTAGTATCTAGCAATGACGCGACAAGCGCTTTAGCCGAAATAATGGGTGAAGAAAGGTTTGTAAAATCAATGAACGAAAAGGCAAAAGAAATTGGATTACTAAACACTTTTTTTGTAAATCCTCATGGATTAGATGAGGACGATCATAAAAATAATATATCATCGGCTCATGATCTTGCTATAATGACCCAATATTCTCTTTTGCATTATCCTAAAATATGGGAAATCTTAGGTAAATCAGAGAAAAATATTATTGGTTACGATTCGTTGGGAAGAGAAATGGTACATTACGCTCGTAATGTTTCATGGGAGTTACTTTTAAGAGATAATATTTTAGGGGGAAAAACGGGTTATACCGAAGATGCTGGCGAGACAATGATTGTAGTAATGAAAGCGCCAGGAATTGTAAAAGGAAATATTGTAATGGTTATTTTGGGTGTGGGAATTGGTGAACGAATTCCTAAGTCCATTCAACTTTATAACTGGGTTTATAATGCCTATAAATGGGAATGAGATTTTTAATTTTCAAATAATAGAATTTAAAAATTTGGAATTTGGAATTTTATATTATGTCTCTTCTTGCTGTTAATATTATTAAGATTTTTTCATTGACAATTTTTGCTAGTGTTTTAGCAATTTTAGCAACACCTGCTCTTACAAATTTTTTATATCGTAATAAATTATGGCGGAAAAGTAGTCGAACAAAAACTATTGATGGTAAAGAAGCAGAAGTTTTTAATAAATTTCATAAGAAAAAAGAGGTTTCAGTTCCTCGGTTTGGTGGTGTTTTAATCTGGGGCAACGTTTTAGTTACTGCTTTAATTTTTTGGTCTCTTTCTCAGTTTTTCCCAGATAATTTTTGGCTTCAAAAGCTTAATTTTTTTTCTCGGTCTCAAACCTGGCTGCCAATGTTTGCTTTAGTTGCTGCAGCTTTGTTGGGATTGGTTGACGATATTTTACAAGTAAGGGGTAGGGGAAAGTATATCGCTGGTGGTCTTACATTTTGGCAAAGGTTCTTGGTGGTGTTGTTAATTGGTCTTGTTGGCGGATTGTGGTTTTATTTTAAACTTGATTGGCAAACTATTCATATTCCGAGCAACGGTGATGCATTTATAGGGCCATTTTATATTTTACTTTTTATTATTGTTACATTGGCTTGCTGGTCAGGAGGTGTAATTGATGGATTAGATGGTTTGGCAGGAGGAGCGTTTGCTTCAATGTTTGCTGCGTTTGGAGTTATTGCTCTTGCTCAAGAACAAATTGATTTAGCGGCTTTTTGTGGTGTGATTACGGGGACAGTTCTTTCTTTTCTATGGTTTAATGTTCCGCCAGCTAGATTTTATATGGGGGAGACAGGAAGTTTGGCCCTGACAACAGTTCTTGCAGTGGTAGCTTTTTTAACAGATTCAGTTTTGGTTTTACCCATTATTGGAGGACTTTTGGTAATGGAATCAGGTTCAGTGATTTTACAATTGATATCAAAGAAATTTTTTAAAAAGAAAATATTTCTTGCTACGCCTATCCATCATCATTTTCAAGCCAAAGGATGGTCTGAAGCAAAAATCGTAATGAGGTTTTGGATTATTGGGGTTGTGTTGGCAATTATCGGCATTGCAATAAGGTTGTTAGGATAAATTTATTTTATGGAGTATCAGACAATGAAAACTAATGCAATTGTTTTGAAAGAAAAGGAATTAGGAGAGACGGATAAAATATTTACTCTTTATACCAAAAACTTTGGAAAGTTTGAGGTAATGGGAAAGGGAATTAGGAAAATAAAAGCTAAATTAAAATTTGGACTTCAGGGATTAAACAATGTTTCTTTGGAATTTATTCGCGGTAAAAATTTTTTTATTGCAACAGATGTTTTTTTAAAAAATGGTTTTTGGTCTTTAAAAAAAGAGATTAGAAAATACCGTGCTGGTCTTTATGTGTGTGACATTACTGATAGATTAATAACTGGCGAGGAAAAAGATGAAGAGATTTGGGATTTACTTTTTGAAACACTTGAAAGAATTGATATATTGCCATCTGTTAATTATCAATTATCAATGGTTGTTCGCTATTTTGAGTGGAATTTGCTGTCTTTTTTGGGTTTTGAGCCAGAGTTATATCATTGTATTATATGCCAAAATAAACTGTCTGGGGGGAAATTTTATTTTTCAGCAAAAGAAGGGGGAATAGTATGTAATAAATGCCAAATGTCAAGTCGGGCGAAACGAAGAAAAGCGGAAGATAAGGCAGGTTCTCATCGTTCATTAAATGCCGATTTGAACGAAAGCGAGGCGGGGCGAGAGATAAAAACGAATTATTTATCGTCTGCTAAATGTCAAAAAATTTCTCGTGATGCGATTAAAATTTTAAGGTTAATAATTTTAAAAGACAAAAATACTCTAAAAAGATTAAAGATAAATCCTGTTCAGGAAAGAGAGTTAAAGGATCTTTCTAAATATTATCTTTCGTGGATTTTGGAGGAGGAAAATTTTGTGATATAATAATTTTAATTGCCGAGCGTAAAATTAATCTAATATTTATCATATGAATCTTCATTGGACAAAAAAGAAAACAATAATTTTAGTTTTTGTTCTTTTAGTGGCCTTAATAGGAACATTTGTCTATTTTTTCTTTTTTAAGAATACTTTTTCCAAGGAAAATATTATTTTGAAAATTTCTGGCCCCCAGGATATAGTAGCTGGAAAAGAAATTAGTTGGGTAGTTAGTATAAAAAACCAAAGCGAGATTACCATTGAGAATCTCGAATTAATTTTTGAATACCCTGAAGGAGTGTTTGATAATGAAGGTTCAGTAAAGAAAAAAGAAAAAAGAATTATTAAAAAGATAGCCGGAGGCGAAGAAAAAACTGAGACATTTTCAGGATTAATTTTTGGTGTAAAAGAAGAAACAAAAACCGCCAAGGCATCTTTAACCTATAATCCGGAGGGACTTTCTGCATTTTTTCAAAATGATACTTCATTCTCAACGCGAATTTCTGATACATCGATAGTTTTTTCAATGGATGCCCCGCTTAAAGTAGAACCAGGTGAAAAAGTTTCTATTTCTTTTTTTTGGCAATCTAGTTTTCCTTTCCCTTTAAAAAATGTTCAAATTAGATTTTCACCGCCAGAAGGATTTGAGAGAATTTCAAACAAAACAGAAGAAGAAAGACAAGAGTCAGGAAAAATTATTTTTGATCTCGGAAGTGTTAATGAAAATGAGGGAGGTAAAAGACAAATTGAGGGATTATTAAATGGTGAAGTAGGAGATGAAAAACTATTTAAGATAGAATTTGGTATTTTTGATGAAAAATTATATGAGTTTATTCCTCTTGCCAGCATAGAAAAAATAGTAAAAATAAAAACCTCTACCCTCGATGCTTCAATAAAGGTAAACGGAGAAACAAATTATGTTGCTTCTCCCGGTGAAAATCTTGCTTTTATTGTTGACTTTATGAATACAGGTGAAGACATTTATCGGGGCCTTTCATTAACCGTAGAATTAGAAAGTGATGTTTTGGATTTTTCTACTTTGCGAGCGCCAGGAGGAAAAATTGAAGGTAAAAAAATTACTTTTTCTTCAGACAACTTTCCTGATTTATTATTTCTAGGTCCATATGGCAGTGGTAGTGTTGGATTTACTATTAATTTAAAGGATTACGATGAATCTTTTTATAAAGAGAATGCTGTTATAAAAGAAATAATTAAAATTGGAACTATTGAAAAATCTTTTCAAACAAAGGTATCTTCAAAGTTGTCTTTTAAAGAAAAAATTTATTCAAAATCAGAATTTCTGCCTCAAGATGTTCGTAGTATTTTTGATATTAATATTTCTTCAATAATTATTGGCAAAGAAAATAATTTTGTAATTGGTTTTGAAATAAAAAATTATGGTAATCAATTAACAGATGTGAAGATTACTGGTACCTTGCCCGCCAATGTTTCTTTTTTAAATAAATTTTTTCCAAGTAATACTGATATTCAGTTTAATGAAAATAAAAGAGAATTAGTTTTAAATATTGGCAATATTTCAGCAAATTTTAAAAAAGAATATTTTCTGCAATTAAAGATTGTACCATCTAATATGCCTGATGTCATTCATAATAATTTTAAATTAACTGGTAAAGACAGTTGGACTGATAAAAATTTTGAAATAATTATTCCTTCTCAAACTACCCAAGCATTAATATCTGAATAGTTTGATTTTTCCTTCAAAATCATTCTGTCCAAAAAAACATACATTTAAATAATATTCGGATCGTTCAAATATTATTAGTAGATTGGAATTTATATATTTATGTTAACACCTTTTGGTCGAAAGATAAAACAAATTAATATTGCTCTTGGTTTTTTAACATTTTGTCTGGGCATAGCGGCTTTGGTGTGGTTTTTTGTAGCAGAACCTACTTCTGTTGAGGGAGAAGAAATTAAGGGACTTGAAATAAAAGATGTTTTTGCTGAATTTCAATCAGATGATCAACCATCAGATCCGCCCTTTACCTATAAGGTTTCTGTTAATATTGAAAATCCAAATGATAAATTTATTGCAAAAGAAGTTGCTTTTAAGATTGAAATAAAAGACGAGAATGGCAAAGTTATTTTTCAAAAAGGGGAGACAACTGAAGTAAAAGGAAATGAGCAGAAAAAAATAGAAAAAGAAATAAGCATTGATGAGCAAGGAAAAAATGTTTCTTTTAAAATTGTTAAAATAAAATGGGAGGAAAAAGAAAACGACTAAAAAAATGGCTATTTCAAGTAATATTTTTTTAAAAAAATTTGACTGGTTATTTTTAATCTTTGCTGTTTTGCTAACAATATTAGGACTTGTTTGTCTTTACGGGTTGTCTTTGTTTTCAGGCGATTTTTCTAATTTTAATCAACAAGCAATTTTTTTTCTTATTGGAATCATATTGGCGATTTCCCTTTCTTTTATTGATTTTAAAGCCCTAAGGGACAGTTCTCTTTTTATTTTGGCAATATATTTTTTTTCTATTATATTATTATTAGGAGTATTTTTTTTAGGGAAAGAAATTAGAGGTTCAAGATCTTGGTATCATTTTGGATCTTTTACTTTTCAACCAGTAGAGATTGTTAAGATTATTTTTATTTTGTTCTTTGCAAAATATTTTTCACAAAGGCACGTGGAAATGTACCAAAAAAGACATATTGTACTTTCTTTTGTATATGCTTTTATACCAACAGCTTTAGTATTCTTACAGCCTGACTTTGGATCAGCCATTATTTTGATTTTAATATGGTTTTCAATGATGTTAGTATCAGGTATTAAACGAAAACATCTTTTGATTATTTTTGGGGTAGGAGTATTATTCTTTTTGGTTGCTTGGAATTTTGTTTTTACTCAGGAACAAAAAGACAGATTTACAACCTTTCTTGAACCATATATTAATCCAGAAGGAGAGTATATAGATCCCCAAGGCACAGGTTATCATATTCAGCAATCAATTATTGCCGTTGGTTCAGGTGGTCTTTTTGGCAAGGGAATTTCAGAACCTTACACTCAAGCAAAATTAGGGTTTTTGCCAGAAGCTCATAATGATTTTATTTTTGCTGCTTTTACTGAAATGTTTGGATTGATAGGTGTGTCAGTTTTATTTTTACTGTTTGGTTTGTTTTTTTGGCGAGGTATTGAAATCGCAAAAAAATCTAATAATAATTTTTCTCGATTACTAGTTTCTGGATTTATTATTTTGATAGGCGCAGAAGCATTTATTAATATTGGAATGAATATTGGACTTTTACCAATTAGTGGATTGCCCTTGCCGTTTTTAAGTTACGGTGGTTCCAGTTTACTTTCACTTTTTATAGGAATTGGTATAATAGAAAGTGTGAAAGTGCACGGTAATGACTAA
>DAOPTN010000004.1:25116-27740 GCA_035349995.1 Candidatus Pacearchaeota archaeon | reverse complement strand
GTTAATTAAATTAGATTGTATATTAAAAGAGTAGTATCTCTCTTTAAAATTCTAAACCTTAATAATAAACTTAAATTAAAAATTAAAAATTTCTTTAAAAAAAGAGATAAATCTCTTTTTATTCTTTGTTCGTCTGCCGACGAACTTGGCTATTAGGTTAATTTAGAAGTTTTTTATATTATGCTTTATCAAACAAAATTTGCAGGTCGGGAATTAAAAATTGAAACAAACTCATTTGCTTCTCAGGCATCTGGTTGTGCGCTGGTTTCTTTTGGAAAAACAGTAGTTTTAGGAACAGCTACAATGGGCGGAAAAGATATAGAAGCAGATTTTTTACCTCTTACTGTTGATTACGAAGAGCGATTTTATGCTGCAGGAAGAATTATTGGATCACGATATGTAAGGAGAGAAGGAAGACCAAGTGAGGAAGCAATCTTGCTTGCAAGGATGATAGATCGGACAATTCGTCCTTATTTTCCAAGCAATTTGAGGCGCGAGGTTCAGGTAGTGCTTACTGTTTTTGCTTTTGATGAAGAAAATGATCCTGAGTTTCCATCATTAATTGCCGCTTCAGTGGCCCTTTCGATTTCTAATATTCCTTGGAATGGGCCAGTTGCTGGAGCAAGAGTTGCTTACTTAACAGAAACAAAAGAATTAGTATTAAACCCTACTTATGAACAACGTGATAAAGCAAAATTAGATTTATTTATTGCTGGTATAGGGGATGAAACAGATGATGTTCTTTTTAATATGCTTGATGGACAAGCAAAGGAGGCCTTAGAAGAAGAAACATTGCAGGCAATACAATTCTCTAAAGACCATTTAAAAAATCTCTTTTCATTTCAAAAAGAAATTCAAAACAAAGAAGGCAAGCCCAAGATTATTGTTCCAATAAACGACAAGAAAAATTTGGAAGATTTAAGTAAAAAATATTACAACAAAATTAAAGAAATTTTATTTTCAAGAAAAGAGGATAATAAGTCCAAAGCCGCAATGATAGAAGAATTTAAAACAGAAACAGGTATTGATAGTTCGACATTTGAGATGCTTGAAGAAAAAATTTTTCACCAAGTTGTTTTAAAAGAAGGAATAAGGCCTGATGGCAGAGGGTTTGATGAAATAAGGAAAATTAGTTGTCAGGCGGGCATTATTCCTCAAACCCATGGTTCGGGATTATTTTGTCGGGGATTAACCCATGTATTATCAATTGTAACCCTGGGTGGACCGGGCGAGGAACTTTTGGTTGAAGGAATGGAAATCGTGGGTAAAAAAAGGTTTTTGCATCATTATAATTTTCCTCCTTATTCTTCTGGCGAGGTAAGAAGAATGAGCTCTCCTGGCAGAAGAGAAATTGGACATGGGGCTTTAGCAGAGAAAGCATTAAGACCAATGGTTCCTGACGTTGAAAAATTTCCTTATACCATTCGAATTGTTTCTGAGGTTTTATCATCTAATGGTTCAACTTCAATGGCTTCAGTATGTGCTTCCTCGCTTGCTCTTTTTGATGCAGGAGTACCAATGAAGAAAGCAGTTGCTGGTATCTCTTGCGGGTTAATAATGGATGGAGAAGACGAGACAAAATTAATATCCCAAAGGGACTATAAACTTTTAACTGATATTCAAGGACCAGAAGATCATTTTGGTGACATGGATTTTAAGGTAGCAGGTACAAGTGATGGCATTACAGCTATTCAACTTGATATTAAGGTAAAGGGATTAACCTTAGAAATTTTAAAGCAGGGTTTGGAAAAAGCAAAAGAAGCCCGAAATAAAATTTTGGCAAAAATGAATGAAGCCATATCTTTGCCTCGGGAAGAGTTGTCGCCACTTGCTCCTAAAATTTTAACTATAAAGATTGATCCAGAAAAAATTGGAGATGTTATTGGAAGCGGTGGCAAGATTATTAATGAAATTATTAGCGAAACAGATACTTCTATTGAGATAAAAGAAGACGGTTTAGTTTTTGTTACCGCAAAAGATAAAGAAAAGGCGCAAAAAGCAATTGACCGAATTTATAATATTACAAGAGAAATAAAAGTGGGTGAAGTATTCCAGGGAAAAGTAAAAAAGGTAATGGATTTTGGTATTTTTATTGAACTTTTACCAAAAAGAGAAGGACTTTTACATATTTCTGAAATTTCTTCATTCCGCCGGCAAACAAAAAAAGATTTAATGCAAAAATTTAAAGTAGGTGATATTGTTTCGGTCAAGGTGAGAAATATTGACGAGGGAGGGAAGGTTTCATTGGTTCTTTTTCCTAAAAAATAGTCGATGATTCTCGCTTAAGATATGGCGCTTTTTAAAAAAAACAAAAAAGATATTAAGTCCTCTAAAGGTTATCTTGATAAAGTGAGGGCCGAACAAAAGAAAAGAAGTGAAGACGAACTTCATCTTTTAGAAATTCGAACAATGGCTAAAGATTTAGCCCGTTTTTCTATTCCTGAAGAAAAATTATCTCAATTGCAAAAGCAGAAACAAAAACAGGAGCAAAAAGAAAAAGAAAAAGCACTTTTGGCTTTGAAAAAAAAGAGAGAAGAAGAATTAAAAAAACAAGCTATAGAAGAGAAAAAAATGGCTGCTCTTGAATTGCAGAGAAAGGCAGAAAGAGAAAAGGCAGAAAGAGA
>DAOPTN010000004.1:6847-25016 GCA_035349995.1 Candidatus Pacearchaeota archaeon | reverse complement strand
AAAGGCAGAAAGAGAAAAGGCAGAAAGAGAGAAAGAAGAGAAAATAAAGGCAGAAAAAGAAAAAACGGCAGCCCTTAAGGAAGAATCAAAAGAGGAAGAGGAGAGAAGAAAGGAAGAATTTCGTCAAGGTCTTTTAAAAAAGAAAAAATCAGAAGAAGAAAAAAGAGAAGAGGAGAAAAAATTGATTTTAAAAATTAAAGAACAAAAAGAGAAAATTTCTCAAAAAAAAGAAAACAAAAAAGAGCTAATAAAAATAAATAAACAACTAGACAATGAAATAAAAAAGATAGAATCTCTTTTTCAGTCAAAAGAAAAAGAAGTGGCAAAAATTGCAAAAATACATAGACAATATGTGCCAGAACTTTCAGGAGAAAAAACAAAAGAACAATATAATGCTTTAAAAGCAAAAAAAGAAGAAATGGAAAAAGACATTGCAAAAATTCAAGATATTAAAAAAATCATTGAAAATGAAATAAATTTTTCTTTTTCAAAAAATATTGAGGAGGAAGAAGAAGAGGAAGAAATAAAAATTGTTAATGAATCTCAGAGCAGATGGGAAAGCGATTTAAAACAATTAGTAACAGAAGAAGAAAAATTAAATAAAGAATTGGAAGATTTAAGGAGTCAAAAAACAGAAAAGGAACAAAAGATTGCAGAAATGAAAAATAAAATTCAGGAAAAAGATACAAAAAAGAAAGAACTTCAAGAAGAAATTAATAACTTTAAGAAGTCTCAAGGATTTTTAAAAAGAATTATTCCTGGGAATGTTTCAAAAAAAGAAGAGAAGACAATAAAAAAAGAAGAAGTCCTATCTCTTCAGGAGGAATTAGAGAGATTAAAAGAAAATACAAATCAGCAAATGTTAGAAATAAAAAGAATGATAGAAATGCTTCGGAAAGAGAAGGAACGATTGATGGCGCAAAAAGAGGAAAAAGAACAACAAATAAAAGAAAAGGAAAAAGAGTTGAAGTTTGAGACAGAACGAGCGCAAGCAAATACGCAACAAAATGAAGACCTTTTAAATAAAGAAAACATTGAAAAAAGAGAAGAGGTTGAAAAGGAAATTAATTTTAAAAAAACAGAAAAAGAAGAATTAAAAAAAGCGATAGAAAAAATAGATAAAGAAGTAGAAAATGTGCGAGAAGAATTAAAAAAGCTAGAAGAAGAAAAACAAACACTTGATGATGAAATCAAGCCATTTTTGATTGAAAAAGAAAAAGAAGAACAAAAAGCGCAAAAAAGGCAAAAAGCGCAAAAAAGAATAGAGCAGCTCTCTTTAATATTGGAAAATGAAATTCAAAAGACAAGAGTAATAAAAGATAAAACTCAGGAAAAACTAGAGCAATTAAATGAAAAAATAAAAGAATTACAGCAAAGAGAAGAGGAGATTGAATCACAAGAGCAGGAAATAGAAGACCAGATAAAACGTTTGGGAGGAAATAGGGAACTTGAAGAAAAAAGATGGAAAGTGGAAGAGCAAAGAAAAGAAATAAAAAAAGAAAGGTGGCAGATTGAAGATGAACAGAAAAAAACAACAGAAGAGCTAAAATTAATAGAAGAAAAATACAATGCCCTTATGTCTTTTAATGATCAAAAAACAAGAAATCAAAAAATAAGAGATCAAATAAGAGAAAAAGAAGAAGAGATTGAAAAAGAATGGCAAGAAATAAAAAATGATGTTAAGGATGTTTTTGCTGGAAAGAAATTAGCACCAGTGGAAGAAGAGAAAGTTGAAAAAGAATTTATATCAGAGACCTCTCTTTTCTCCCAGGAAGAAAAATCAGATTCAAAAGATGATCAGTTAATAATTGAATTAGAAAAGATAAAAAAAGAGAAAGAAGAATTGCTTGGGGCACTGGAAGAAATAAAAAGATTTCAAACCGAAGAAGATGAAGAAAGTATTGATTCTTTAAAAAGTATAGAAGAAGAGATAGCGCGTTTGGAAAAACGAATTGAAGAGGAAGAGGAAGAGGAAGAATTAAAAATAGATGATGTTATAAGAAATGCTCAGATTCTTCTTGAAGAAGTAAGATCTTTAAAGAGTGAAATTTTCCAAAATCAAAAAAAGCTGAAAGAGTTTGAAGAAAAAATTATTCAAGAAAAACAAAAAGAAGAAATCAAAAAAGAAAATAAAGAGGCAATTCAAGAAAGAAAATTGCTAGAAGAAGAAAAAGAAAACATTTTAAAAGAGCTTAAAAATCTTTCAGAAGAAAAGAAGCAAAAAGAGTTGTTGTTGAAAAATTTAATATCACAATTGGATAATCTTCGAAACAAAACACAGGAAACAAAATTAGAAATAGAAAGATTTAAAAAAGAAAAAGAGAAAGAAAGTCCAGAAAAGCTTTTTTCAATAATAGAAAAAGAGATGCAGAAAACAAAGTCCCAAAAAGAGGATATGTTTAATGAAATAAAGCAAATTGAAAATGAATATCAGCAAATATTAAAAAACAAAGATGTTTCAAGGGAGATGGTAGAAGAAGTTAAAAAGAAAAAAGAGGAACTTTTATCTCGTAATGAAACATTAGATAATAATTATGAAAATCTTGAAAGACAAGAAAAAGAAATAGAAAACGAGATTGATCTTCTTGAAAGAAGAGAAAGAGAAGTAACAGATAATCAGGAAAAAAAATTGATCGAGAAAGAAAGATATCAAAAAACAGAAAAAAGGCGAGAAATAGAACAAAAAAGATGGCAGGTTGAGGATCAAAGAAATAAAACAAAAGAAGAACTTCAAAAATCAGAAGAACAATATCAAAAATACACTAAACTGTTAAAAAGAAAAGAAGAGCTGGAAAGTCAAAAAAAGTTATTAAAAGAAAAGTATCAGCAGTTAGAGAGCAAAGCGAAGGACTTGGAAAATCTTTTTTTAAGAATTCAAGATTTGATAGAAAAACAAAAAACATTGGAAGAAGAAAAAAATAATTTGAAATCAGAAGAAGAAAAATTAGAAAAATCCATAGTCGATGTTTTGGGCATAGAAGAAGAGGAAGAAGAGGAAGAAGAAATAATTAATCATAAAAAAAGCAAAGAAGAATTAAAAAAACAATTGGAGAAAGAAAAAGAAGAATTAAAAAAACTTCGAGAAGAGATTTTAAAGCAGAAAGAAAGTTTGAAAATAAAACAGGAACTTGCTTTTAAAAAAAAGAAAGAAGAGGAATTAAAAAGGAAAACCCTGGAAGAAGAGAGAAAGGCGGCTTTGGAATTTTTAAAAAGAGAGGAAACGGAAAAAAAACAAGAAAAAATAAAAAGCGATGTTGAAGAAATAAAAGAAAAGAGAGAAGAAGTAAAAAAACGACTAGAAGAAGAATTAGAAGAAGAGGGAGAAAAGGAAACACATCAAAGTTTTTTGCCCAAACCAAAACCTGCTCCTATTTTGCCAACCATCAAAACAGCAAAACCACTGAGTGGTATTTTAATCTTAATTTTTCTTTTATTGGCAATAAGTGGAATTTTATTATTTTTTTTAAAATGGGAGCCGTCTTCACTTCCTCCTGCACCTGTTTTACCAAATGAGCAATTAGCTGAATTGCCTTTGCCACCAGCTGCACCCAATCCTACTCACAAAGAGTGTCGGGGTCAAAAATGTGAGATAGTAGAAGGAAAAGGAGTTGATTTATGCCAGGATGATACTGTTTGCCAGCCACCATTGCCGCCTATGGTGATTGGCGTGTCAGAAGAGATAGAATTAAGCAGTTTAAACTCTGATGTGTTTATATCTTTGTTGGATGAAAAATTCAAAAAGGAATATCCTCCAAAAACTTTTATTGAAATTGTACCCAAATATCAAGGTCAATTATTGACTATTTCACAACTTTTTGAAGGACTAGACCTCCATCCTCCTCAAGACATAAAAGACAATCTCGAAACTTATACTCTTTATCTTTACTCTCAAGAAGAACTTTTCTCTCAAGAAAGAAGAAATCGTTTGGGTATTGCTTTTAAAATCAAAGAAGGAAAATCAGGTGTTGTGAGGGTAGCAATGAGTGAATGGGAAAAGGTTTTACCCGATGATTTTTTAAAGGTTCACACCTTATGGCAGAGAGGAGAGAAAGCAAGTTCTGATTTTTTAGATAATACTTATAATGGTATCCGTATCCGCTACACCAATTTTCCCGTACCAGATTTATCTATTGACTGGGCAATAAAAAATGATATACTATTGCTTACCACTTCTCGAGAGAGTATGTGGCAAACAATTAATGTATTAAAATAATAAACTCTAAACCCAAAACTCTAAACCCTAAATAAACTCTAAACTCAAAACTCAAAAGCTGAATCTTGCTCAAGTAAGATAAAGCGACAGAAGAAAACAAAGTTTTCTTCTAACCTTAAAAATCGTTTTTTGGGTTTATAACTTTCTTTTTTAGAGTTTAGAGTTTAAAACTTAGAGTTTAAAATAGATATGGATAAATCACTTTTAAAAGAATTAAAAGAGAAATTGGAGGAAGAAAGAATAGAATTGGAAAGAATTTTATCTTCTTTTTCTAAAAAAGATAGAAAAAAAACCAATGATTGGGAAACAAAATTTCCTCAGTTTGGATCTCACACCTCCGAGCAAGACGAAAATGCAGATGAAGTGGAAGAATATACGAACCTTTTACCGCTTGAGTATCGATTAGAGCTTCAATTATTGGATATAGAAAGAGCCATAGAAAAAATAAAAAAGAATAAGAATTACGGCATATGTGAAAGATGCGGAAAAGAAATATCCAAAGAAAGATTAATGGTCATTCCCGAAACAAAGTTTTGTTCAAAATGTGGCGCTCGAACATCTTAAATTTACAGGCGAGTTCATTTTTTTTGGATATCATTCATAATTTAAAATTATGATAATAACTTTTATTCTACTTCTAATATTCGCTTATCTTTTGGGATCTATTCCTAGCGGTTATTTAATTTCAAAGGCAAAAGGTGTAGATATTAGAAAAGTAGGAAGCGGGAACATTGGAGGAGCTAATGTTTCTCGTGCTTTTGGCTGGAGGTGGGGATTGGTCGTAAGTATTTGTGATATTTTAAAAGGTGTTATTCCTACTTTTTTGGCAGTGAAGTTTTTAGATTCTCAATGGCAAGTGGCAGCAGTTGCTATTTTTGCTGTTTTGGGCCATCTTTTTCCAGTATGGCTTTCTTTTAAAGGTGGAAAGGGAGTAGCTACTACTTTTGGTATTTTAATTGTGTTATTTGGCTGGAAGGTATTTTTGGTTTGGATTTTCATTTGGATTTTATTGCTGCTCATTTTTAAAATTACTAGTGTAACAAATCTTTTAATGATTGCATTTGTTCCATTAATTTTTATAACGATTTTTGATTCTTTGCCTTATTTTGTGTTGGGACTAGTTTTAGTAGGGCTTATTTGGTGGGCTCATCGTCAAAATCTTAAAAGAATTATAGATGGAAAAGAATTAAAAATGAATTTTCAATACTAAATAAAATGGACATTTTTCAAGCTGTAATATTGGGTATTGTTCAAGGACTTACTGAATTCTTGCCCATCTCTTCATCTGGTCATTTAGTAATTTTTCAAAAACTTTTCGGCTTCACACAAGCACCTATTGCTATTGACACTTTGGTTCATTTTGGAACATTGGTCTCCCTTATTTTTTTCTTTTGGAGCGATATTAAAAAAGTCCTTAAAGATAAAAAATTGATTTTACTTTTAATCATAGGCACTATTCCTGTGGTAATTGTTGGTTTTCTTTTACAAGAAAAAATAGAAGCAATATTTAATTCACTTCTATTGGTGGGTATCTCATTTTTGATAACAGCAACAATATTATTCTTTACTCGTTTTGTTAAAAATTCTCAAAAAAATATAAAAGAAATTGGTGCTAAAGATGCGATAATAGTTGGGCTTTTTCAGGCCTTATCAATTCTTCCTGGTGTTTCTCGCTCTGGTTCTACTATTTCGGGATCACTTTTTTGCAGCATTAAAAAAGAAGATGCTTTTAATTTTTCTTTTTATCTGGGGATGATTGCTATTTTAGGCGCGACAATACTTCAAATTCCTGAAATTTTAAATTTTAATGCTGATGAGGCAATAGGAGGCTTTGTTGGTTTTTTCTTTGCTGCAGTTGTTGGTTTTTTTGCTTTAAAGGGCCTTAAAAAAGTAGTAATAAATGGGAAGCTTTATTATTTTGGAATTTATTGTGCAATAATAGGAGTCATTTGTATTATTTCACAATATTTATAATACGCGCTGATTTTATATCTTAAAATAAAAAAAGCAATAAAAAAAGCCATTAAAATTATGCTAGATTTAAAAAGAGATTTATTTAAGGGATTAGAAAAAAAAGTGGGCAGGATTTTTTCTTATTTACCGCTTTCTCCAAATCAATGGACTCTGCTTTCTGTTTTTTTTGCGTTAATTTCTTTGTATTTTTTAATAAACCAAAACTTAATATTAACAATTGTTTTTTTTATTTTTGCTGGTTTTTTGGATTTTGTTGACGGAGCAGTGGCCCGATATAAAAATATTTCAACAAAGGTTGGTGCTTATTTAGATACTGTTTGTGATCGTTATGTAGAGGGAATATTGCTTTTTGGCATGTTATTTTTACCATTGCCTGAAATTTTATTTCCGTCTTACATTTGGATTTTTCTTATTTTGTTTGGTTCGATGATGACAACATATGCAAAAGCAACTGCCAAAGAAAAAGATTTGGTAAGCCAAGAACTAAAGGGAGGAATTTTATCCCGAGGAGAAAGAATAATTTTATTAATTATTTCTTTAATTATAGGGATTTTTAATTTTACTTTTATGGTTTATGTATTAATAGTTGTTGCTATTCTTGCTAATTTTACTGCTCTTCAGCGAATACATTCTGCTATTCAATTGCAAAAAAACAGCTCTTCTATTAATTAATTAGCCTTGTTTTAAAATCTTTTGAAGTAGATCCTGACAAAAGACCTTCATTTTTTCTAATTCTCTTAAACCATCTTCAGTTGTTTTATATGCTTTTTTTCCTTTGAATCTTTCTGTTTCAATATATTTCCCTTGTCTTAAACGATATAAAACTCTATTTACTAAAAAACTATCTGGTAAAAATCCAAACTTTTCAAAAATTAATTTTTTTACATTTTCATCAGGCACCACTTCGTTTTTGCCTAGGGCTAAAATATAAATCCATAGATTGCCCTCAGTATTTGATTTTTTAAAACGTTCAAAAGGTGACATAAGTAATCAGATAAGTTATAAATTAAACGGCCTTTATGATTGGAAATTAATAATTATTCTAGCTTGGGTTCAAGAATTTAATGCAACATTACCTTCTTGTCATTGCGAACCCTCACCACTGTCATCGCGAGCGAGGTCAAAGACCGAGCGTGGCGATCCCGTGGCATTGTTGCGTTAAATTTTTGAATCTACATTAGTAAATTTATTGACAATTCTTATCTTTCTCTTTGACCCTTAATAAACTCTTCAACCATTTCTCGTGCTTTTTCATCGGTAAATTGTTGAATAGGATGCTTCATAAAATATGCTGAAGAAGAAATTAAGGGGCCGCCTATTTTTCTATCGAGAGCTAATTTTGCTAATCTTATTGCGTCAATCACGCAGCCGGCAGAATTTGGTGAGTCCTCAACTGAAAGACGCAATTCTAGTTCCACTGGCACATCGCCAAATTTTCGTCCTTCAATCCTAATATAACAAACCTTATTATCTTTTAGAAAAGGAACCCAGTCAGAAGGACCAATATGCAAATTATCATAACTCAATCTTTTTTCCAATTGTGATTCAACGCTTTCGGTTTTTGATATTTTTTTTGATTTTAACCTTTCTCGTGAAAGCATATTTAAAAAATCTGTATTTCCACCAAAGTTCAACTGATAAGATTTATCTATTGCTACTCCTCTTTGAGTGAAGAGATGGGTGAGGGCGCGATGGGTGATAGTGGCGCCAACCTGAGATTTTATATCATCACCAATTGTGGGTAGTCCTTTTTTTTCGAATTTTTCTGCCCAGTTTTTGTCAGAAGCAATAAAAACTGGCAAACAATTAATAAAGGCGCAACCCGCATCAAGAGCAGCCTTTGCGTAAAATTCAGTAGCTTTTTGAGATCCCACTGGCATATAGTTTATTAAAATTTCTGCTCCTGAATTTTTTAATTCTTTTACCACATCAACTGGTTTTTCTTTAGCCACAACGAAGGTTTTTTCTTCGGGATAATTTTTCATATGATCAGCCACACCGTCTAGGATTGGTCCCATTTTTACCTTGACGCCGATTTTTGGTATATTTTTGCAAAAAGTTTTTGTGCAATTGGGAAGAGCGAAAATAGCTTCTGAAAGATCTTTCCCAACTTTTCTTTTATCAATATCAAAAGCCGCTACTGGTTTAATATCAGAAATTTTATAATTTCCAAGAACATTATGCATTAATCCAGGAACCAAATTATCATTACTGTTTATATTTTTATAATAAAAAAGACCCTGAACAAGAGCAGAAGAACAATTTCCAATTCCAGCTATCGCAATTTTGATATTTTTTTGCTGCTTATTTTTATAAGACCGTTGCAAGGTCTTTTTTGATGTGATTGTATTTTTTGCCATAAATTTATTTTATTTATTAAAATAATTTCTAATTTTTTGACCTTTCCTACTTTTATACTATTTTACTCATGTAAAATACTTTGTCAAGAGGCAATCTTGTTTTTTCGTAATTAGCTTTAAATTAATGATTGGTTGTCCTCCTCTTTTTTTTAGCATTGTTTTTTGATAGAATTGAAAGAAGCTATCAAGCTCGTAATTTATTAATTAGTTAATTTGGTATTTTTTATGTTGCCTTTCTTGCGTCTTAAACAATCAAACACAATTGATAATTTATGGGTTTATATCCTTTCGTTGATTAGAAAAGAGCCAATGCATGCTTATCAAATTCAAAAAGAGATTGAAAAAAAATTTGGTTTTCAGCCGGGCAAGATTACGCCTTATCGGGTATTGTATCGTCTAGAAAACGATGGTTTTGTTAAAAGTAGTATAAAAGACAGAAAAAGAATTTATCAAATTACTGAAAAAGGAGAGAAAGAACTTAAAAAAGCAAAAAAATTTTATCAAAAAATTTTAGACGAATTATATTAAAAATGAAAAAAAGAGAATTATTAATTTTATTAAGCTTTTTGATTGGTGGCGCTATTATCTATTTTGTTTTTCAAAAGATTGGAGTAAAAGAAATTTGGGAGGCGTTTTTGTCTTTTTCTCCATGGGGTGTTTTTTGGGTTTTAATTTTAACTGTGCTTTATCATCTAACGGCTGCTTGGCGCCTTAAGGTAATTTTAGAAGATAAAAAATATCCTATTTCTACTAAAGGAGTTTTTTCTACTTGGCTTGCCAGTTTTGCTCTCGCTTATTTTACTCCAATAGCACTAATGGCTGATGGAGTTCTGAGGGCGTACATTTTAAAGGAAAAATATTCAGTTCCCTGGAAAGAAAATATTATTTCCAATTTTATTGATAAATTATTAGATGGAACAATCTTTTTTTTAACCATTATTACGGGAATAATATTTTTTATCTTACACAACCTTACCATTCCTATAAAATTATGGATGGCGATTTTGATTTTACTTTTTCCAATTGGTGGCATTACTTTTTTCTATTATAGAGCTTTTAAGAATCAGAGCATGTTAAAGTTGATTGAAAAGCCAATTCAAAAAATGTTTAAAAAATTACCAGAAAGGGCATTTTTTTGGGAAAGCGAATTATTTGATTTTTTTAAATCAAATAATAAAAATATGTGGAAAGCAATGGTTTTTAATTTTGTAAGAGGAATTATTAATTGGAGTAGGTGCTGGGTACTGCTTTTATTTTTAGGTCTTCCTATTAATTGGATAGAATCTTTAATTATTGTTGGTTTTACTAATTTAGCTTATGTTTTGCCTATTCCAGCCGCTATTGGAAGCCATGAAGCTATTCAAGCATTTACTTTTTCAAAATTAGGATTTCAATCTCACAATGCTATCGCCTTTACTTTAATTTTAAGAGCATTCGATGTTTTGATCGGAATTGTTGGAATTGGAATTGCTTTTAGGTTTGGAACTAAACGTTTAAGAAAGATTATAAACAATCCGAGCGTGGAGCAAAACGAGATAGAAAATTCATCAACATCGCATCATTAATAGAACGAGATCATTTATCGTTCTATTACTCAAGGATAATTCGATTTAATGTGCGGATTATTCATATAATATGGCAAATCAAGAATTAGCCAAAATTTTATCAGAAATTGCTCTCTATCTTGAGATGGAAGATGTTCCTTTTAAGCCCCAGGCCTATGAAAAAGTGGCAATGATTTTAGAGAATCTAAGCGAAGACGTGGAGGAAATTTATAAGAGAGGAGGAGAGAAGGCAATTGAGAATATTCCGAGCGTTGGAAAGAGCATTGCTGATAAAATTATTGAATATATTCAAACTGGTAAGATTCAATATTATGAGGATTATAAAAAGAGAATGCCAGTAAAAATTGAAGAGCTAACTGCGGTTGAGGGAATTGGTCCTAAAAAAGTTAAGGCGTTGTGGCAAAATTTAAAAATTAAAGACCTAAAAGATTTAGAAAAAGCAGCAAGAGAACATAAGATCCAAACTCTTTTTGGGTTTGATAAAAAAAGCGAAAAAAATATTCTTCAAGCAATAGAATTTTTAAAAAAATCAAAAGGGAGATTTTTGTTGGGTGAAATTTTACCAAAAGCTAAAGAAATAGAGAAAGAATTAAAAGGATTAAAAGAGGTGGAGGAAGTCTCTGTGGCTGGTTCAGTAAGACGTCGAAAGGAAACTATTGGTGATCTTGATTTTTTAGTAACCTTAAAAAAACCAAATAAAGAAACAGCAAATAAAATAATGGATTTTTTTGTTTCCTTGCCTGGTGTGATAAAAATTTGGAGCAAGGGAACAACTAGATCTTCGATTAGATTGAAAAATGCGAATGTGACAGTTGATTGTGATTTAAGGGTGGTAAACAAAAAATCTTATGGTTCGGCTTTACAATATTTTACTGGTTCAAAAGAACATAATATTGCTACTAGGGTGTTGGCAATAAAAAAGGGATTAAAATTGAATGAATATGGAGTATTTAAAGGAAAAAATATGGTGGCAGGTTGGTCAGAAAGTGGCGTTTACAGAAGTATCGGTCTCCCTTGGATAGAACCAGAACTAAGGGAAAACAGGGGAGAGATTGAGGCAGCCTTGCGTCAGCAAGAAGGTAAAAAACCAGGATTGCCCAAGATTATTAGTTATAATGACATTAAAGGAGATTTGCATTGCCATTCAAATTGGAATGGTGGAGAAGATTCTATCGAGGACCTAGCAAGGGAAGCAATGAAAATGGGTTATCAGTATCTGGGGATTTCAGATCATACCAAATTTTTGCGTATCGAGCGTGGATTGGATGAAAAACAATTGGAAAAACAAAGAAAAGAAATAGATAAAATAAATTCAAAATTCAAAATTCAAAATCTGAAATTCAAAATATTGCAAGGGTGTGAGGCAAATATTCTACCCGATGGTTCAATTGATATTCAAGATGAATTTTTAAAAAAATTGGATTATGTGATTGCTGGTGTTCATTCTGCTTTTAAAATGCCAAAAGAGAAAATGACTAAAAGAATAATTCGGGCAATGAAAAATCCAAATGTTGATATTATTTCTCATCCCACGGGTCGAATTTTAAAGAAACGGGATGAGTATCAGATTGATTTTGATGAAATTTTAAGAGTAGCCAAGGAGACAAATACAATTTTGGAAATTAATTCTTATCCTGAGCGTCTTGATTTAAACGACATTAATATAAAAAAAGCAAAAGAGGCAGGAGTAAAAATGGTAATCAACACTGATACCCATCAAAAAGATCAATTACGATATATAGAATTTGGTATTGCCATGGCTCGTCGCGGTTGGGCAGAAAAAAATGATATTATTAACACCTATTCTCTTGAAGAGATATTAAATAATTTTTAAAAACATCGTTCTTAGTTGACAAAATGTCTGCTATTGGTAAAATATTATTGATATGCCTACAGAATATTTTCAAATTAATGGTCAAAAACCGCTTTCTGGGGAGATTGAAACAAAAGGATGCAAAAATGCTGCTACTCCTATTATTGCTGCCTCTCTTTTAACAGATGAGCCTTGTTATATTCAAAATCTTCCTTTGGTAGAGGATATTTTTCGAATGTTAGAAATTATAAAGGATTTAGGTGCCAAGGTAGAATTTCAGGGAGAAAGAGAAATAAAAATAGAGGCAAAAAATCTTGATCCTTCAAAAATTAGAGAGGACCTAGTAACAATGTTGCGTTCATCGGTATTTCTTTTGGCCCCTTTATTAGTTCGATTTGGAAAAGTGGAAATTCCTCAACCCGGCGGATGTTTGATTGGGGTGCGTTCTATTGATGCTCACTTGCAAGGGTTTCAGCAGATGGGGGTTGAAATTGAAAAAGAAGGGAAGCATTATCTTTTATCAAAAAAGCACTTAGCTCCATCAAAAGTAATATTGCCAGAATTCAGTGTAACTGCAACTGAAAATATTTTAATGGCAGCATCTCTTTTGCCTGGCAAAACCATTATTAAAATTGCTGCTCTTGAACCCCATGTGAAAGATCTTAGTCAAGTGTTGGTAAAAATGGGAGCACGAATTCATTGGTTGGAGGATCATACTATTGAAATAGAAGGACAGAAGAAATTAAAAGGATTTTCCCATCGTCTTATTTATGATCCAGTTGAAGCAGGTTCATTTATTATTTTGGCAGGCGTTACCAAAGGAGATGTTATTGTAAAAAATGTACCCCTGGAAAATTTAGATTTAGTACTGTATAAATTAAAAGAATTTGGTATTAATCTTGAAAAAATTAGCGGACCCAAAAAGTACGATGATCAATCTCAGATAGTTTTTGATGCAAGGGTAAAGAGTCCGCAAGCGTTTTTACCTGTTTCAAAAGTTCAGGTACTTCCTTATCCCGGTGTTCCAACTGATCTTCAGTGTGCTTTTGGGGTTTTAGCCACTCAGAGTCCAGGCGAAACTTTAATTCATGATCCGATGTATGAAGGACGATTAAAATATCTTGAAGCCCTTAATAAGATGGGGGCAGATATTTCAGTATTGGATCCTCATCGGGCTATTGTAAGAGGGCCATCTCAATTAAAAGGGAGTTCGATTGAAAATTATGATTTGAGATCTGGCGCTGCTTTGATTATCACCGGTTTAATTGCCCAGGGAGAAACCCTGATTTCTAATGCTTATCAAGTAGACCGAGGGTATGAGAAGATTGAGGAACGTCTTCGAGAAATCGGCGCAGATATTAAACGAGTATCATTTTAATTATATCAATTTAAAATTATGGATATTATTTGGCATGGTCATTCTTTTTTTGAGATCAACGGAAAAGGAGAAGAGGGAAAAGTAAATATTGCTATTGATCCTTTTGATGAAAGTATTGGTCTTATTCCTCCTCAAAAAGTAGGAGCTGATATCCTATTGATTTCACATTATCATTCTGATCATTGTAATACAAAGATTATTCAAGGGTCTCCTTTTATTATTGATACGCCAGGCGAATATGAAATAAAAAGTATTTTTATAAAAGGGATACCTAGTTTTCACGATAATGTTCAAGGAAAAGAAAGAGGATTGAATACAATTTTTGTATTAGATTTTAAAGACGAAGAAATTAAAATGTGCTACTTGGGGGACTTTGGAGAAACCCAGCCCACGCCAAAAACATTAGAAGATATTGTGGGAGTGGATATTCTTTTTATCCCGGTGGGTGGAAAATTCACTATTTCTGGAAAGGAAGCAGCAAAACTTATTAATCAGATCGAGCCAAAAATTGCAATACCGATGCATTATAAAATTCCTGGTTTAAACTTAGATTTAGATGATGAAAAATCTTTTTTGGGAGCTTTTGGAATTGGTGAAAAAGAAAGAATAAAAAAATTAAAAATAAAAAAGGATGAATTAAAAAGAGAGGGAACTGAAATAGTATTGCTAGACAGATGCTAGGTGATTTAATAATATTAATTTACGAGTTTACAATTAATAGATTAAAAATTTATTATTTATGGCTATTCAAAAAAGGGATATTTCAAATGAGGTGAAAGAGGCATATCTTGATTATGCAATGAGCGTAATTGTTTCGCGTGCTTTGCCTGATGTGCGTGATGGTTTAAAACCGGTTCATCGGCGAATTTTGTATGCAATGTATGAAGATGGTTTAAGGCACAATGCAAAGTTTCGAAAATGCGCTTCGGTTATTGGAGCGGTATTGGCCCGATATCATCCTCATGGCGATCAGGCAGTTTACGATGCCCTAGCAAGAATGGCTCAAGATTTTTCTTTAAGATATCCTTTGGTTCAGGGACAAGGGAACTTTGGAAGCATAGATGGGGATTCCCCAGCTGCATATCGTTATACCGAAGCCCGTCTTTCAAAAATTGGAGAAGAGATGTTAAAAGATATTGAAAAGAATACAGTTGATTTTATACCAAATTATGATGGCACAAGAAAAGAGCCTGTTGTTTTGCCATCGCCCCTTCCTCAATTACTATTAAATGGTTCTTTTGGGATTGCTGTTGGTATGGCAACTAATATTCCTCCTCATAATCTTTCAGAACTTTGTGATGGATTAATTTATCTTTTGAAGAAAGAAGATGCCACAACAGAGGAAATATGTGAAATTATTAAAGGTCCAGATTTCCCTACTGGTGGTCAGGTTTTTGATAAAAAAGCCATTATTAAGGCCTATCAAGATGGACGAGGAGCAATTTTGAATCGGGGAAAGGCTGAAATTATTGAAAAAACAAAAGATATATTTGAAATTCAAATTATAGAAATTCCTTATGGTGTTCAAAAATCAGCAATGCTTCAAGAAATGGCCGGATTGGTGAAAGATAAAAAAATTCAAGGAATAAAAAATATTCTTGATGAATCAGATAAAGAAGGACTGCGTGTTACTATTGAGCTTAAAAAAGATGCCAACCCTCAAAAGATTTTAAATCAACTTTTTAAATCAACTTCTTTAGAAAGGGTTTTTTATCTTAATATGGTGGCGCTGGTAGAGGGAAAACAGCCCGCTACCCTTTCATTAAAAGAAGCGCTGGAAAATTTTCTTTTGCACAGAAAAGAGGTGACACGGCGTCGGACTGAATTTGACATTCAAAAGGCGAAAGAAAGAATTCATATTTTGTTGGGTTTAAAAAAAGCATTACTGCACATTGACGAGATTATTGCTATTATCAAAAAATCAAAGGACAGAGCAGATGCTTTTAAAAATCTAATTTTAAGATTTAAGTTTTCAGAGATTCAAGCAAATGTTATTTTGGAAACAAAACTGCAAGCGCTTGCTCGCCTTGAACAACAAAAGATTCTAGATGAGCTTGAGGAGAAAAAAAGATTAGTAGAGGAATTAGAAGGTATTTTAAAAACAAAAGGAGGAATTGAGAAAGTTATTGAAAAAGAATTAATAGAAATAAAAGAGAAATATGGGGATAATCGGAAAACCGAAGTTATTCCTCAAAAAGTGGGTGAACTTCGCGAGGAGGATTTAATTCCAGAAGAAGAAAACATTTTGATTTTGACTGAAGATGGTTATATAAAAAGAATTTCTCCACGAGTATTTAAAGCTCAAAAGAGAGGAGGAAAGGGCGTGTTAGGATTGGCCCTTAGAGAAGAAGACAAGGTAAGTCATTTTCTTTATTTGTCAAGTCATAATCAGGTTTGCTTTTTTACTAATTTAGGCAAGGTTTTTAAGATACCGGCTTATAATATTCCCGAAACAGATCGACAGGGATTAGGCAGGGGTATTTTAAACTTTCTTGAACTTTCTTCTCAAGAAAGAATTACCTCGATTGTTGCTATGCCGCATTTAAAGGAAAGCGATAAAGCAAAGTATTTGGTGATGGTTACAAAAAATGGTGTTATTAAAAAAACAAAAATCAGTGATTTTGAACAGGTACGACGATCGGGGCTAAGGGCTATTAAATTAGAAGACGGAGATCAATTAGTGTTTGCTAAGGTTATTGAAGAGGGATCGGAAATATTATTAGCTTCTTCTGCAGGCAATATCATTCGTTTTAAAGAAGAAGAATTAAGACCGATGGGAAGAAATGCTACTGGTGTAAGGGGGATGAGGCTGAATCTAAAATCTCAAACTTCAAATCTCAAAACCGATGACAAAATTGTGGGAATGGAAATTATCAAAAATCAAAACTATCTACTGACTTTATCTGAAAATGGATTTGGAAAAAGGACTGATATTCAAAAGTTTCGTTTGCAAAAAAGAGGAGGAAAAGGTATAATGGGAATGAAGATAACAGAAAAAACTGGTAGCTTGGCACGGATTGGTCTGTTAACAAAAGATGAAGAAGAAGATTTAATTGTTATTTCAAAAAAAGGTCAAACAATTAAAACAAAGATTAAACAGGTGCCTATTTTGGGGCGTGTATCTCAAGGAGTAAGAGTGATTAAACTAAAAAAAGGAGATAAGGTGGCATCAGCGATAACAATATAAAAAATAAAATCTCGAATATTCTGTGGATTAAATCGAATAAGTTTTGAATATTCAATGGTATTCGCGGCAATTTAAAAAAATTCGAGAAACTTATGACAACTTTTCAGCCGGGCACAGGAGGATTTTTAAATCCTCAAAATATTGTTGATAACTTGGAAATAAAAGAAGGGATGATTATTGCTGATTTTGGTTGTGGTAATGGTTATTTTACTTTGCCTTTGGCAAAAAAAGTAGGTCAAAAGGGGAAAGTGTTTGCTTTGGATATTTTACTAGATGCGCTTGAAACTCTTTCTTCACGAGCAAAAACAGAGGGAATTAATAATATACAATTAAAAAGATGTAATCTTGAAAAAGAAAATGGTTCAGGACTGCTTGATAATTCCTGTGATATGGTTTTTTTAACAAATCTTTTATTTCAAACCGAGAACGATGAGAATGTTGTAAAGGAAGCATACAGGATTTTAAAGCCCGGTGGAGAATTAATATTTATTGATTGGCGACCAGATGTTGCTTTGGGTCCGAAAGGAAAACGGGTTAATCCAGAGGAAATAAAAGAGTTAATGTCAAAAGAAAAATTCTCTTTTGAAAAAGAAATTCCAACTGATAAATATCATTTTGGAATGATATTTAAAAAACTATGAAAAAAGTAATTAAATCTATAATAATAGTTTTAGGATTTTTATTTTTAATAGGGAATTTAACCTTTGCTGTTAGTATTGAAAATCCCTTAAAATACGATACAATTCCAGAGATCATCAAAGCCATTTGTGATTTTATTTTTTGGATTGGTTTGGCTATTGTTCCTTTAATGATAATTATTGGAGGAATAATGTTTCTTACAGCTGGCGGAGAACCATCAAAAGTTTCAAAGGCAAAAAATTTACTTTTGTGGAGCGCTGTTGGCCTTGCAGTTTTACTTTCAGCCAGGGCTATAAGCTCAATTATTGAAACAGTAATTGGAGTATAAGTATATTTTAAATAAAAAAAACACCACCCTTCTTTTAAATTAAAAAATTAAAAGGGTGGTTTTTAAAATATCTTTGCCTTTGTAGTCTCTTAGTTAGATGGGATCTTGGCTGGGAAAACTGTCATTTCCTGGATAGGGGATATTTCTACAGGAGCTGATGGTATTGTGATCGGTGCAATGTTAATAAGTTTATACACCCAAACTGTTTCTTTTTCAAAATCCACTTGGAAAAGAGTTTGACCATCGGGAGTAATCCCCGTAAAAATATTTTTCTTTATTGTTTGGGGATTTTCTTCACTCCACCAGGTATCGTCAGTAGCTATCATTGCCCTGATTTCTCTTCTGTTGAAATCAACTACAGCACCAGAGATTTTTACTTCCTGTCCAGTAAATAATCTTTGATTGACTTCCCAAGCGTTTCCTCTCGATTCCGTTGAGGGAGTAGGATCAGTATTTAATACTTCTTTATAAATTCCCTGATCCACATCATAAATTTCTGAGATACCGTAAATTTTAATTACTGGTTCTCCCCAATAGAGTACTGCCTTATCTTTGTTTTTAGTAAATGCTACTATATTACTGTCTATCTTATAGAAATCAGTTCTTTCAACTGAAGTGCCGCTTCTTTCAAATGCCACTTCGTTTCCCCTTATTAAAAGATTTACTCCTTCAATGCCAGGGATAGGAATGTGGATTGTCGGTGTCGGTGTCG
>DAOPTN010000004.1:0-6747 GCA_035349995.1 Candidatus Pacearchaeota archaeon | reverse complement strand
AGATTTACTCCTTCAATGCCAGGGATAGGAATGTGGATTGTCGGTGTCGGTGTCGGTGTCGTTGGAACCGCCGTTAATTCCGTTACTGGCGTCGACTTTTCCTGTGTCGATGGATGGAGCATCATATATACTCCGCCCCCAATTGCAGCAATTATAACAATTGCCGCAATTGCAGCAATTACCGCTGCTTTAGTAAAACTGCGTTCCTCTGCGTATTTCTCTACGCATTTTTCTTCTTCTTCTGTTTCTACTGCTTGATCTGCTTCTCCTTCGCTAATCCAATCGATTCCATCATCTATCATTTTTACCTCCTAATTTTTAAAGATTTTTCCTCTGAAAGAATTCAGAGAGCAAGATAAGAAAAATTTTCTTACCTTACGCCTAAAGTAAATCACATTTCTTTTTGTTTGTCAAGATTTACCATTTTTTATTAATTTATTAGATTGTTCAAAAATATTACAAAATAGCCAAGACGTTTTGTTTGACATTTTATTATTTTTTTTGGTATAATTTAAAATAGAGGATATGAGAAATAAAAAAGAGACTTTTATTTTAATCGGCGGGTGTTTTGCATTTTTATTGCTTTGCGGTGGTTTTGTATGGGCTGCTATTCATGGTCCTAATGAATGTTGTAAACTTAACCATGATCTTACTGACATAGATAGTGTTTGCAGTGAGGGTGCAATAATAGCAGCAAAGGGATGTGATGAATTTACCTGTCCTGGTGGCAATGTTCCTACTTGTGACAGGAACACAAACGCTTGTAATTGTACTGGTGCTGGTAGTTGTGACGACAGTGGTTTTAAATGTTGGTGCGATATTAATGATGATGAGATTAATGATGCACCCTGTGCAATCTCAACAAGCAATACTACTAAAAGTTGGGGCACTTGTTGTGTAATTGATACAGTTTACAATGTGACAGATTGGTTATTTTATATTTTAGTGGCAGCAATTGCTATTCTTTTTATCATAGCAGGAATTTTATTTTTAACAGCTGGCGGCGATCCTGCAAAAATTTCAAAATCAAAAACAATGATATTATATGGATTGGTTGGATTGGCTTTGGCATTGTTAGCAAGAATAGTTCCAGCAATAATTAAGAGCATAGTAAGTTAAAATTTTAAAATTGAAACAAGTTTGTATTTTCATTTACGTACGCTTTGCCCGCTTGTGGCGGGTTCGCCCTATGGAGATTAAGAAAATTATTTTTATTTTTAGTTTGTTCTTTTTGATAATGGGAATGGGAAATAAGGTTTTCGCAACGGCTTGTTATGATAGAGACGATGCAGAGGGAATACCTGATATATACAATAAAGGAAAATGTTATGATGTGCAAAAAGAAAAATGGTTTGAAGAATCTTGTAAAGATGAAAACACTCTAATAGAATATTATTGTACTAATAGTGGTTGTCAAGAAGAAGAAAAAATATGCCCCTCCGGTTATAGTTGTAGTGATGGGGCATGCAGAAAGATAGAGAGCTGCAGTGATTCTGATCCTTATAAAGATATTTATCAACGAGGTAGTTGCGAAGAATATTCTTCGAGCGGAACTGAGAGATTTATTGATACTTGCGCCAGCGACAACAAGACATTAATAGAATATTATTGTACTCCTGGTGGAAAAAAGTGTCAGTCATTTACTTTTGATTGTTCAACAATAGGTGGTGGTACGTGTAATAATGGTAAATGTACTAAATATCCAAGTTATGAAGGAGAGCAGAAATGTTATGATAGTGATGGGGGAGTAAAACCAAATATAGCAGGGTGGTGTAGAGATGTTGAGGGTCAAACAAATATGCAAGATAGTTGCAATAATGGGGTCTTGAAAGAATATTATTGCGAGAAAGATCTTGAAAGATGTATTTTTAAAACCATTAACTGCCCTCAAGGATGCGATGGTCCTTATAAGTGTGCAGGAAAAGGGGCTGCGACAACCCTTGAGCCCTCAAAACCGACTGGCGCTAATGAATGTTGTCGTTTAAGTCATAATTTAACTGATGTGGATAGTGTTTGCAGTAAAGACAAGGTGGTGGGACCTACCAATCCTCAGTGGTGTGATGTAAACGGCGATGGTACACAAGACAGTGTTGATAATAGAACTGTAAAGTGGGGAACTTGCTGTCTTTTGGATTCTATTTATACTGTTTCTGATTGGATATTTATAATGTCTTTTCCCTTATCAATTCTTATTTTTTTGGTGGCTGGTTATTTTCTTTTAGCTTCTAGCGGTGATCCTCAAAAAGTCAAAAATGGAAAAAACCTTTTAATTTGGGGAGTAATAGGATTAACAATAGTTATTTTATCAAAAATAATTCCAGCAATTATCAAGGCAATTGTTGCCTAAAATATGAAAAAATCTACTGTTACTTATATATTTTTAATGTCGCTATTAGTTTTATCAACGCCTTTCCTTGCAAAAGGGGATATTCACGGTCCGAATGAATGCTGTTTTTTAGAGCATGATTTAACTGATGTAGAAAGTGGATGTGATAGGGGAAATATTGTTGGGGCTCAAAATCCAAAATGGTGTGACGTTGATGGAGATGGAATACGAGATTATATTGATGGGTCTCCTTTAAAGTGGGGAACTTGTTGTCTTTTGGATTCTGTTTATACTGTTTCTGATTGGCTTTTTATAATATTTATTGCTTTAACCTTAATTATTTTTGGTATAGCAGGTTATATCTTTTTGTTTTCTGGCGGTGATCCTCAAAAAAATAGTAAAGCCCAAAAATTCCTTATTTATGGCGCAGTTGCGATTGCCCTTGTTATTTTATCAAAAATAATTCCAGCAATTATCAAGGCAATTGTTGCCTAAAAAAAGGTTAAAAAAATAATGATGAGAAAGTATTGATTTTTATTAATTTTTAGATTATAATATTATAATATAATAAAGAAAGGTTTATTGCATTTTGCAATATAAAAGGTCGGTGTTTCTAATAATTTTAAAACGTTATTATGATGAAAAAATTTTTTGCAGTCATACTAACCCTAGTAATGGTTTCTTTGATCGCAGCGCCAATGATAGCATCAGCTCAAACTGGTGCCAAGGAGTGTTGCAAGGTAAAAAGAAGCTATAATGATTTTTATTGCGGTGATACACCCACAGGGGGTAATCCGACAAGAGACAAAGTGGTTGGTGCCAGCACAGGAGCTGCTTGTCCAGAAGGAACAGTTAATTGTGCAACCAAGGATTGGGGCACCATTTGCTTAATGGAAACTGTTTATAATGTTACTGACTGGATTTTCTACATTGTTTTATCAATAGCAGTAATCTTTGGAGTAATATCTGGCTTTATGTTCATGACATCTAGCGGAGATCCTACTAAGACCGAGAAAGCAAGAAATCTCTTAATGTATATGGCTATTGGTTTGGTGGTAGCAGCTCTGGCAAAGGTTATTCCTTCCATTGTTAGAACAATGGTCGGTGTCTAACATTAGCACTTAGCAATCCTAATAAAAAGAGCAATCTTTGAAAGATTGCTCTTTTGTTGTTTTGTGCCGCGGGAGAGATTCGAACTCTCATAGGTTTCCCCATTGGGTCCTAAGCCCAACGCGTCTGCCAGTTCCGCCACCGCGGCTTTTATCAGAAATATTGTTAAAATTATTCAGCGTTTGTAGTGGGGTATAAGTTAGGGGATTTATAAAATGAAAGAAATGTTTTTTTAAGAATTAGTTCTCCATTTTTCCAAACTTCTTCCTCTAATCGCGCTTTCATTGATCCATCTTCTTGAAAATCATATTGATATGGTCCTTTTACAATAACTTTTCTACCGTCGTCTTTGCCATAAAATTCAAAAGTGAGATTATTGTCTTTGATTTTTGCTTGAATCAATATCCAATTTCCAGTATTATTTTTAAATTTAAGGTCGGGCGAGGGTAGATACACGGTTGCATCAAATCCTTGCGGATTGTAGTATTTAACAGGGTAGGCATGGGATTTTCTTTCTGTGATTTCAAGTCCTGAATAGACCGCTGCCCTAAACATTGTAGTTGAAACCTGACATACCCCGCCTCCGTATTCGGGAACAGTTTTGTTGTTTTTTATAACCAATTCTGGTAGATATCCTTGAGCTGGTCCAACTTCTCCCAGGGCTTGATTAAAAGAAAATTCTTCATCCGGTGCAATTAACATTCCATTGAACTTGGCTGTAGCGATTTTAATATTATGTATTCTGTTTTTAGGTGAACCAGCAAAGTTTGAGGTGCCAGTGCCGATTAATTTTTCAATATGGAGTTCATTAATTTTTTCTTCTGTAATTTTTGGTTCTACTTCTTCAAATCTTAATGAAATTTGTTTTTCTTTTGCTAAAATATTTTCTTGTATTTTTTTAGCACTTTCTTCTATTTTTAAAATTTTTCCGGTCTTGGGAGCAATAATAATTTTTAAAACACCTTCTTCGAAACTTAAAACAGGATTTCGAGCTTCTATATTAATACTATTAGAGATTTCAGCTAGATAATTTTGAATCAATTCTTCATTAAGAGAAGGGGACAGAGTGATTTGATTGTCTTTCTTTTGAGGGATAAATGAAAACCAATTTCCCAGTGTTTTTTGAGGAACCTCAATGCGTTTTTCTTCTGCCAAAAGCACATAGGGCCCTGCTTTCAAGATCTCTTTTGCTTGATTCGCTGCACTTAAAGCCATTTCTTGAGTGATTTCAGGAGGCGTGTTTTCTAGGTTTAGATAAATATCGCTTATTGTCAAAAAACCTGCGTTTTTTTCAATTTCTTTTTTTATTTTTTCTCTTGAAAAAAGAAGGCCTTCTTTTGGTTCTTCGATATCAAAATCCAAGGTTTTTTCATTAAATATCACTACGGCGTTTTGAGGCGGAATTTCAAACTTGCCAAAGTTTTCAGTAAAAAACTTTTCAAACCCTTCCTCTTTTTCTTCTTTGTCATCGATTGTTGCTATTAAAGAGAATTGATAATTCCCTCTGAGGGAGGCAATTTTTTCTTTTGTATTTTGAAAGAAATCATTAATGCTGCTATTTGACGAAAATTTTCTTCCGACTGAAAACGGTTCTTCTAAACTTTTTTCAATATCAAAAACAATACCCAAATCTTTTATTTTTATTTCTTTTGAGTAAATTCCTTCAGAATTAGAAAAATGAAAAGTAATATCTTTTTCTAAAAATTCATTTACCTTTGTTTCGATGAGATTTTCGGCTTGGGTCTTTGATAGTCCTCCAATCTTTTCTCCTCCTACTGTAATTCCACGAGCAAAAGAATCCTTTGGAAGATATAAAATATAAAAAGCAACTGCAATAACAACAATGGCTGTTATGCAAAAAATCAATAAGCCCTTTTTCATAGCGTTTACAAATCAAGAATATTAATTATTTTACCTCTGTGACCCTTATTTTTGTAGTTTTAGTTTTTTCGAGTTTTGGCAGTCGCAGGGTTAAAATTCCATTTTTAAGTTCTGCTTTGGCTTTGCTGGGATCTATTTCTTCAGGAAGAATAATTTGTCGAGAAAATGCCCCCCAATAACATTCCTGATGAAAGTAATCTTGAGGATTTACTTCCAATTCTTTTTTCCTTTCACCCCTGATCGTGACCATATCGTTTTGAATACTAATATCAAGATCTTCGCTTTTTACTCCGGCAATAGTAGATTGAATAACCAGATCACTATCTGTTTGAAATACATCTACTGCCAATTGTCCTTCCTCGCTATTCTCTGTTTCTCTTGTAGAGGGTCCATTTTGAACACCAAGATTTTCATTGTTTATTCCTCCTTCATTGTTGGATAATTTTTCAAAAAAATCACTCATAAATTTATTTTTAATTTAAAATATTTTGACCTTTTCCCCTTCCCAGAAATAATTTTTATTTTCTTTTTTCAGGGGGTATTATATTTTTGATCCTCTTGGCAAACATTTCACTTTTTTAAAAAAGATATAAACAATAATTGCCATTAAGAATATTATAACAATTGGAAGTAAAAAAGAAAAGAGGTTCTCAGCACTGTTTAGTTCTATAATAGAGAGATTGTAAAGTCCGTGAAAAGTGGCTGCAATTAAAATTCCCACAGCAATAAAGATTTTTTTTCTGTTATAAAGGGATACTGCCAAAAAATAACCTGTAATCGCTGCAGTCAAACTGTGCAAAAAGACAGCTGTTAAAAGACGGATTAAACTTACAAAAATTGCTTCTTCCAGTGCTGCACTGCTTAGTATTACCGAGAGATTTTCAACCATAGCAAATCCTAAACCAGAAATAATCAAATAGAGCATTAAATCAATGGGTTCATCAAGATGAGACGAATTGATGACACGTTTTTTAACAACCCAATATTTAAAGAATTCTTCTACAACTCCCACAACAAAAATATAATAAATAAAGAGGAGGATTGTATTTTGCAATAATATATCTTTTTCTGGAAAAAAACATTCCAAAATAGTTTCTGCAAGATAAACAGGCACAACCATTATTCCTCCCCAAAGAAAAATTTCTATTATTTTTTTATTAGATTCTGGATGAACATCTTGACGCAAATAGAAAAGAAGCCATACAATTGCTGGTAAGGCGCCAATTACAAAATATAAAATAAAAGTAGATATAGACATATTAACATTTTAACATATAAAATATTTAGGTTCAAAAATTTAATGCAACACTCTTTAATTAATTTCTAATTTCTAATTTCTAATTTCTAAACCCTTAAATCCGTATTCGTATCGATTCGTAATTCGTTGATGTTTCCGTGATTCGTTGTCATCGCGAGGAGTCCCTCACCTT
>DAOPTN010000003.1:19259-38341 GCA_035349995.1 Candidatus Pacearchaeota archaeon | reverse complement strand
GTTAAATTGCTTAACACGAATAAAAAATAAAAGTGCTTAATAATAAAACTAGCCAAATATTTTTCTTAAACTCTTTAAAAATATTACCAAATCAAATAGAAATGAACGGTGTTTAAGATAATAAAGATCATATTGAAATTTTTCTTTTGCCTCTTGTATTGAGGTTGAAGGTGGTATATTAATCTGTGCCCATCCGCTTAATCCCGGTTGAACCCTATACCTTAAAAAATAAAAAGGTATATCTTTTTCAAGCTTTTCAGCAATTTTTTTCCATTCTGGCCGAGGTCCAACAAAACTAATATCTCCTTTTAAAATATTAATCACTTGCGGTAATTCATCAAGGTGGGTCAATCTCAAAAATCTTCCTACTTTTGTTATTTCTTTCTTATCTTTTTCTCTCCATAAATCAGTTTTTTCCCTTGGAGAAGCGTACATAGAACGAAATTTATAAAAACAGAAAACTTTTCTTTTCTTTCCTACCCTTTCTTGAGTAAAAAAAACTGGCCCAGGAGAATCAAGTTTTATCGCTAAAGCAATAAACGGAAATAACACACCTAAAATCAAAAGACCAATTAAAGAAAGAAAAATATCAAAAATTCTTTTTAAAATTACATATGATCGTTCTTCGCTCTTGTAAAAATCCTCTAAAAACCTTACATCATTTAGCGCTGAAAGAGCAACTTTTTGAGTTATCTCTTCGTAAAAATGAGCAAAACTTTCAATGGGAATATGTGAAAAAAAAGAAATATTTGCTAAAAATTCAAGATGATTGGCAATAATAATTTTTTGAGGGTTTTCCTTCTTTAAAATATCAGATATTTCTAGTAATTTTTCTTTATCAATTTCTGGAATCACCTTTACAGTATAATAAGAGGGGAATTTTTTTAAAAAAAACAGCAAATCTTCAATTTCTGGAGGATTGCCCAAGATTAATACCTTTTCTTTTTTTGTTCGTTTTTGAAAAACAAAATCAAAAAAATATCGCCATCCTACAAAAAATAAGAAAAAAATTACAATATCTAAAATGAAAATTGCTTTTGGAGAAACCGGCAAATTAGGTTGGAGATAAAAATAAAGAGCTCCTGATAAAAGACATAAAAAAATAAAAATTGACAGAAATCGGAAAAACTCTAAACTTCCCGCTCGCAATTTTAAAGAATAAAAATCAAACATCCACAAAAAAAATAACCACAATAAAAAAAGCCAAGAAAAATATAAAAAGAAATCTTTCAAAGAAGGCGATTGTGGAATTCCTCTGTATCTTATTAGTAAAACAAAAAAGAGAGAGAGATAAAGAAAAAAAACATCACCTATCAATAGCAAGACCTTATTTTTTATTTCTTTGTTCATAGTCCAAATAGACCTCATTTATTTCTTTTAATATTTTATTTCCAACATTTTTCCAGCAATAACCTTCATCGATCAATAATTTTCTTGCCTCTTTCCCAATTATTTCGCGTTTTTGAGGATTCAATAGTAATGTTATAATTTTTTTCTTCCACTCTTCTGGATCAAAAGAATCAACTACTTCAAAATGCTTTCCTGGTATTCCTTTATTAATTCCCCTTGCACCAATAGGTGAAGTAACTACTGTTTTTCCCATTGCCATTGCCTCTAAAACCTTATTTTGAATTCCAGCTCCAAATCGCAATGGTGCAACAACTATTTTTGATTTTTTTAATATTTCATATGGATCCTTGAGGTAACCAGTAACCTTTACATTTTTTATCTTTTCTAATTTTTCTATTTTTCTTGTTGGACTTATACCAACAATATAAAGACACAAATCAGAAAAACGCGGATCTGAATAAATTTTGGGAAATACCTCTTTTGTAAAAAAGATTACTGCATCTTGGTTTGGCTGAGTATCCATTTTACCAAGAAAAGAAATCCAATTTTCTTCTGAAGCATTAGATAAAGAAAACGGAAAAGAGAAAAGTTTTTCTTTTACACCATTAGGAATCGTTATTACTTTTGATTTTCTATCTTCAGTTTCTAACCCTTGAATTAAATATTTTTTATCAAATTCAGAGGAAATAAAAACCTTTTTAAAGCAATTATCACTGATAATTTTTTTTTCAAATCTTTTCAACCGTGGAATTTCTATTTGATAAATCAACTGCCACAATAAATTCTTATTCCATTTTTGAGCATCATAATAATTAAGAGCAATAGAGTCAATAAGATCAATCACTGAAGGCGGAAGATTGTTTGTAACGCTTTGCAGCTGATATAAATAAATAGCTGCCCTAAGAGTGTTAAAGTATAAAAGATCGTAATGATGGTAATTTTTAAAAAGATAATCTTTTATCTCTTTAGAAAAATAATAGGCAACCTGTAAAGGTAATTTTGAAAAAAAACCTTGCAATGTATTTTTATATTCTTGAGATCGTGGATGATAAAAATAAATTATCTCTTCAAAAATATTCTCTTTTTTCAAGCACTCTATATTTTTTTCTTCTTCTTTGTCTTCTACTAGGGTCAGAAGAGAAACAGCATATTCTTCTTTTAATATCTTGGCAAAGTTCAATATTCGAAGATTATACCCCCCCTTATTTTCAGGCCATGGGAAGCGATAAGAAACCATCAAAATTTTTTTCTTCATAAAAGAAATTTCGTTTGCTTTTAAAGTCTTTAAAAAAGCTAGTTCTAACTAAAGAAAAGTACATTTTCTTTTTCTTCTAAGTTTTTTAAAAAAATATTAGCGGGTGAGCGGAATTGAACCGCCGTCTTGACATTGGCAATGTCATGTACTAACCACTGTACTACACCCGCATATTAAAATTTTAAATCACAAATATAAAATTTTAATATTAACGATTGTGCCGTGGGGCAGAATTGCACTGCCGACCCCAGCTTCTTCAGAGCTATGCTCTACTAACTGAGCTACCACGGCTTTAAACTTTTTATTTGTCAAATATTTTATCAAACTTATCTCTTTAAAGCAAGTCTTGTGAACACGAAAAAATTAAAAAAAATTAAAAAATACTATATTCTTGCAAATCTTTTTTTAATTTTTGTTTATTTATATTTTATTTTCATATATCTTTTTCCACCAAAAATGACCAAGAAAATAACCACCAATGAGACCCAACAATAATAAAAAAATCTGCAATAAGGAAGGCAAATAACATTGAGGAATTAATGTGCTAGACTGTGGCAAAATATCTTCTTTTAAAAGAAAATTAATATAATTAATCTCAATTATTCCATGCAAAATTAAAGATAAAATCAACCCAAGCATTGTCGTCAACAAAATATAAATTATTTTTTTGAAGTTCATTTTATTTTTAATTTAACTTTAATAAATTTTAACAATTCCTTTAAATTCTTTTTAATCATATCTAAAAGTGTTAAATTTGGAAAAATTTTACACTCAACCTGCTAAATATTTGACTAGTTTATAACCTAAATATTCCGGTAATTTTCTCGTACCATAAAATCATTCATAATAACCACAAGTTCATAGTTGTTAAGTTTTGCTTTTTTAAAAAAAATAAAGAAGGGTATCTATGAATGTTCCTTTGTATTTAAAAACGGGCGGTATATACACGAAGAGGTGGAATACCATTAAATTCAATTGAGCTATAACTAGCAGTATAAGCACCAGTGCTAAATATAAAAACTTTATCTCCTTCTTTTATATTTTTATCTAATCGATAACGAAATTTTTCATATAAAATATCCATACTGTCACAGGTTGGCCCAGCTAAAATTACTTCTATTAATTCTTCTAATTTCTTTTGCGACATATCAGTAAAAATAGGATATTTTATTGCTTCATCCATTGTTTCAATAAGACCTCCAAACTTCCCAACGTCCAAATAAACCCAGCTATAATGATCTGAAGTTGATTTTTGAGAGATCATTATAACCTCAGAAACGATTACCCCTGCCTCACCTACAATAGATCGACCAGGTTCTATTAAAATTTCAGGTAAGTTTTCTCCAAAATCTTCTTTTAAAAATCTTGTAATTTCTTTGGTATAAGTTTCTATACTGGGTGTTGGTCTAAGATATTTAGCCGGTAATCCTCCTCCTAAATTTATCATTTTTAAAGATATATCTGCATCTTCCAAAGAAGTAAATAAATAGCGACATCGAGCAATAGCATCGTCCCATTGACCAATATCTCTTTGTTGAGAACCAACATGGAAGGAAAGACCATAAGGAATTAAGTTCATCTTTTTACACTTAAGCGCCAAACGAAATATCATGTCCGGATGCGCTCCAAATTTACGCGAAAGTGGCCAATCAGCCCCACTGCCATCGGCTAGTAAACGAAAGAAAACTTTTGATCCAGGTGCTTGACGGCAAATTTTATTTAAATCACTTTCTGAATCAGTAGCAAACAGTCGAACACCTTTTTTATAAGCATAGGCAATGTCTTTTTCTTTTTTTATAGTATTGCCATAACTAATTCTTTCCGGCGAAACACCCAGGGCTAAAATTTTATCCAATTCATAAATTGTAGCTATATCAAAACAAGACCCCTTAGAATTAAGAACTTTTAAAACTTCATTATTTGGGTTGGCCTTAATCGCATAATATATCTTTGCGAAAGGCATACAATGTCGCAATTCATCATATTTTTCTTCTACTTTATTAAGGTTAATCAAAAGAAACGGTGTTTCTTTATCTTGAGAAAATTTTTTAATATATTCAAACTCTTCAGGATGAATATATTCAGAAAGAAGATATTGTTTTTCCATAAAATTTTTATTTTAATAAAAATGCATATGGTAGAATAAAAAGATTAGTAAAAGGTCGAAACTTTAACTTCTAAAAATCGCTACCATATGCAATATTATTATAACGCAAGATTAAATATTCAGCAAGATCAAATATAATTTTATCACTTATTTAAATTTTTCGTTCTTGGGCTTATCGAATTTTTTGATTTTGGCATTGTATTTTCTAGTTTCACAATAATTCATTTTCCTTTGTAATACGTTATTTAACTTTTCGGTTTTGTGAAATTTTTCTGCTAGATTGGCTACTTTACAAGCAAAAACAATAACATCGGAAACTTCAGCTGGGACTTCATCCCATTGTTCTTCTAATATAGCCTTAGACACTTCCCCTACTTCTTCTATTAACTTAAAAACAGCAATCTTAATAGCGGTTTCTTCATCTTGAGTAATCCCCTTTCTTTTAGTAAATGACCTTTCCCATTTCTGAATATCGTTGATTGTGATTTCTTTATTTTTATTTTTTCCCATATGTAATTATTTTTTAATTAGATTTGTTTAATCAAAGGTTGCTACCAAATCACCAAGATAGTGAGCAATAATAACAACAAAAATAGCAATTGAAAGATGCTCTAAAACAACTTTTTGAGAATTTTCTTTTTGCTGTTTGGCGATATAAAAACTAAGAAAACTAATCAATACTAATCCCCACAAAACGCTAACAATAATTGCTTGAAATAAGGGTAAAAACAAAACAGGAATAATAAAAGTAAAAGCAACTAAAAATTTAGAAAGAAAAGTAGAAATAGTGGATTCCCATACTTCTCTTTTTGTATTCTTTTTGTTTAATTCTTCGGATAGGTGAATTCCGAAAGCATCAGAGAGTGCATCAGTAATAGCAATAATCAAAATACCTCCAAGTACTGCTGTTTCTGAATTTGTGCCAGAATGTAAACCAACTATTAAACCTAGGGTAGTAATAACTCCTGAAGTTGAACCAAAACCAAAACCGGTTTTAAATGATTGCTTTATATTGAACATATATCAATTATCAGTTACTTTATAGTTATAGTTTATCCCAATCTCTTTTGATTTGCAAGATAAGCGTAATTAAAGTGTCAACAAGACTGAAATTGCCAGGGATTGTTGAAAATTTATCTTAGATAGTGTTAAAATAGAAGGTAAAATAATTTTTTAATTAAATTGATTTTTTCTAATATATAAATTATTTATGATTACAAAGTTTATTAAAATTAAAGGGGCACGGGTTCATAATTTAAAAAATATTAATGTTAATATTCCTCGAAATAAATTAGTAGTAATTACTGGTATTTCTGGTTCAGGAAAATCTTCATTGGCCTTTGACACCTTGTATGCTGAGGGGCAAAGAAGGTATGTTGAAAGCCTGTCTGCCTATGCAAGACAATTTTTGGGCATAATGGATAAGCCTGATTGTGATAAGATTGAAGGAATTTCACCTGCCATTGCAATCAATCAAAAAAATATTAGCAATAATCCCCGTTCAACAGTTGGAACCATTACTGAAGTTAATGATTATCTCCGGCTTTTGTTTTCCAGAATTGGCACTCCACATTGTCCGCACTGCAAGAGAAAAATTCAACGGCAAACCATAGATCAAATCATTGATCAAATTTTGGCATTAGAATCTTCTCAGCAAAAAAAACAAACAGCAGAATTGCTTCATCCACTCAAATTTTCTGAAGAAAAAACTAGACAGGATCGCAATAACAATAACAATGAATCCGAAATAATAATTTTGGGACCAGTTATTCGTCAAAAAAAAGGAGAGCATAAAGGCGTGATTGAAGAAATTGAAAGAATGGGGTTTTTAAATGTAAGAATTGATGGAAAATTGATGCCGATTGAAGAGGCGAAGGAAATAACATTAGATAAACAAAAAAAGCATTCAATTGAAGTGGTGGTTGACAGATTAAATATTTTAAATCTCAATAGTCCTAAATATAAAATATTTCAGCGAGAACAACGTTCGAGGATTGCGGATTCAGTAGAAACAGCTTTAAAAATTGGAAAAGGCGTTATAATCGTAAATAGAAAATCAAAAGTAGAAAATGAAAAAGTAACTAAAAAATCATTTTCTACCAACGACATTATTTTTTCCGAACATTTTGCCTGCCCAGTTTGTGGCATCTCTTTACCAGAGATGGAACCACGATTTTTTTCTTTTAATTCTCCAATAGGCGCTTGTCATGTTTGCTCGGGCTTGGGAGAAAAATTAGAAGTAGATCCTAACCTAGTTGTTCCCAATAAAAATTTGTCTTTAGCAGAAGGAGCAATCTATCCCTGGGCACGTGCTTCTCATAAAATCGGAAGACAGTCCTATTTTTGGTGGAAGCTTCAAAACTTAGCATCTGAATATAATTTTTCTGTAGAAACACCTTTTAAAAACTTGCCAAAAAATATTCAAAAAATAATTTTATATGGCAAAGACAAAAATTCAAAATCTAATTTTGAAGGAGTTATTCCATTTTTAGAAAGAAAATGGGGAGAATCAGAGGGCGAAGCAACACGAGAAGAAATTGAACAATATATGCGTGAAAAAATTTGCCCGGCTTGTCAAGGCAAACGATTAAAACCAGAAGTGCTAGCTGTTACTATTAAAGGAAAATCAATTGATGATATCTCAAAAATGAACATTAAAGATGCTAAAATTTTTTTTGAAAAACTGATTGAAGGACAACAGCAAAAATCTAAAAAAGGAAAAAAAACTAGCGGCTTGACAAAAAACCAAACAGAGATTGCTCAACCAATTATTAAGGAAATCCTTAATCGGCTGTCTTTTTTAGAAGATGTAGGACTTGATTATTTGACCCTGGAAAGGCGCGGCGGGACCCTTTCTAATGGAGAAGGCCAAAGAATTAGATTAGCCACCCAGATTGGTTCAAAATTGGTCGGTGTCACTTATATTTTAGACGAACCATCAATTGGTCTTCATAGCCGTGATCAGGGAAAATTAATTGAAAGTTTAAAAAAATTAAGAGATTTAGAAAATAACATCATCGTTGTTGAACATGATCCCCAAACCATTTTAAAGGCAGATTATGTAATTGAAATTGGACCAAGAGCTGGAAAAGACGGTGGAAAAATTGTTTTTGAAGGGACACCAAAAGAACTTTTAAAATCAAGCACTTTAACCGGTGAATATTTATCTCAAAGAAGAAAGGTAGAGATTGAAAAATCCAACATCAAGCATTCAATATCAAGCGTTCAAAAATATCTAATTTTAAAAGGCGCAAAAGAACATAATCTTAAAAATATTGATGTAAAATTTCCCTTAAAAAAATTAATCTGCGTGACGGGTGTTTCTGGCTCAGGAAAATCAACCTTGATAAATGATATTTTGGCGCGGGCACTGATGAAAAAACTTTATCGCTCAAAAACAGAACCGGGAAAGTTTGGTAAAATTATGGGTGTAGAAAATATTAAGAGAGCGGCAATTGTTGATCAATCACCTATAGGCAAAACCCCACGCTCAAATCCCGTAACTTATATCGGTGCCTTTAATTATATCAGAGAGATTTTTGCTGAAACCGAAGAAGCAAAAGTAAGAGGATATCTGCCGGGCAGGTTTTCTTTTAATGTAAGAGGTGGTAGATGCGAGGCCTGTCAGGGACAAGGTGTAAAAAAAGTAGAAATGTATTTTTTACCAGATATTTATGTTGAGTGCGAGGAATGCAAAGGAAAAAGATATAATCAAGAAACCTTAGAAATAGAATACAAAGGAAAAAATATTGCTGATATTCTTTCAATGACGGTTGATGAGGCGCTTTCATTTTTTCGAAAAATTCCGGGACTGGAAAGAAAATTAAGGACCTTAAAAGATGTAGGATTGGGTTATGTTCAATTGGGCCAGCCAGCACCCAGTTTGTCAGGAGGTGAAGCACAACGAGTAAAACTAGCCGAAGAACTATCAAAAATTGAAAGCGGTGACACGCTTTATATTCTAGATGAGCCAACAGTTGGACTTCATAGTTATGACATTCAAAAATTGCTTTTGGTTTTGCAACGATTGGTTGATCGAGGAAATACAGTAATAGTAATTGAACACAACTTAGATTTTATTAAAAATGCTGATTGGATTTTGGATCTGGGACCAGAGGGTGGTGATAAAGGTGGTTATATTATAGCCGAAGGTCCACCAGAAAAAATTGCTAAAAACAAAAAAAGTTGGACTGGACAATACCTTAGGAAAATAATAGATGTTAAATAATGAATGAGAATTGTGCCGAGAACGTTTCTCGGCATATTTACTTACTTATTGAGCTGAAGGTTGCGCCTGTAATAAAATATGATAAAATAAATCAAATGAGAATGAAAACTTTAAAACCTTCTCAACTTTCTTCTTTGCCGCGCCAACCAGGCGTTTACCTTTTTTATGGTAAAGAAAAATCCCCTCTTTATATTGGCAAGTCCTCTGATTTAAGAGAAAGAGTAAAAAACCATTTTAATCAGCCAAATTATAAGGATAATCTTTTTATTAATCAGGTTGAAAAAATCGGTTATATTCCTTTAGAATCAGAAATAGAGGCCTTAATTTTGGAAAGTCAGTTAATTAAAAAATATCAGCCAAAATTTAATGTTCTTTTCAGGGATGACAAAAATTATTTTTATGTCGGGTTCACCAAGGAAAACTGGCCAAGAGTTTTTATCACCCATCAGCCCAATTTAAAAATTAAAAATTTAAAATTGAACATTGAATATATTGGCCCTTTTGTAGGTGGTACTGCCCTAAAGGAAACCTTAAAAATATTAAGAAAAATTTTTCCCTATCGAACATGCAAAACCTTGCCTAAAAAACCTTGTCTTTGGTACGAACTCAATCGCTGCCCTGCTCCTTGTTTGATTGAAAAAGAATTAAAAGAAAAAACAGAATTTAAAAAACAATTAGACAAAAGAAAAAAGGATTATCAAAAAAATATTAAAAAATTAAAAATAATTTTGAAAGAAGGCAAAGAAAAATTGATTAAAGATTTAAAGAAAGAAATGGAAGAATTTGCCAAAAATGAAGAGTTTGAAAAAGCAGCAAAAGTGAGAAACCAAATAACAGCTCTTGAAGGAGTTTTTTCTCATAAAATAATTTTCTATCCTGAAAAACAAATGGAAGATGCAGGGAAACTTTTAAAAGAATCTTTAAAACTTCCTAAAATTCCAAAAAGAATTGAAGGATACGATATTTCTCATATTCAAGGAAAAGAGATGGTTGGTTCAATGGTGGTTTTTAAACTTTCACAAATTTACGCGAACAATGGCACGAATTTACGCGAATATAAACCTGATAAAAAAGAATATCGCCGTTTCAAAATTAAAATGGTAAAAGGACAAAATGACGTTGCCTGTCTAAAAGAGGTTATCAAAAGAAGATTGTCTCACCCTGAATGGCCATATCCTGATCTAATCTATGTTGATGGTGGCAAGGGGCAATTTAATGCTGTTGCAACAACCCTTAAAGAAACAGGAAATTCAAAAATACCAGTGATCTCCCTTGCAAAAAAGAAAAAAATTTTGTATAATTTAATTTCTATAAAGCCACTCTCTCTTGACAATCTTCCTCAAGTCGTTAAAATAACTATTCTTTGTTTAAGAGACGAAGCACATCGTTTTGCTATTTTTTATCATAAAAAACTAAGATCTCACCAATATATTCACTAATTTAATTCGCAAATGATTAGTGAAAATGTGAGTTTATATGGAAATTTTATCTATTTTTCAGATTATTGTTTCAATTTTATTGATTGTTTCGATTCTTCTACAGCAGCGAGGTCAAGGCGCTTCTTCTATTTTTGGCGGAGAAGGCGGATATTATTTTCAAAAAAGAGGTATGGAAAAAGTGTTTTTCTGGTCTACTATTTCTCTTTCAGTTCTTTTTTTTGTTTTAGCAATCGCAAACTTTTTAATCTAATATAAACATATTAGTATTCCCTCCCAAAATTTTTTTACCAGAATTTTTCATTTAGATGCATGGAAAAGAATAAATGGTAAATGGCCATCAAAAAAACAATGGTTTTCTTTTTTTAACGTTATTTCAAAAACTGAAAAAATTATTTTTATTTTTTTAATAATAATTATTATTGCTTCATGTATTTACTGGTGGAGACTTTCTTTATTGCAAAATACAGAAATTGTACCAGCTGATGGTGGGATATTTAAAGAAGGAATTATTGGGCAACCTCAATCATTAAATCCCCTCTTCTCAATGTTAAATGATGCTGATCGAGACATTTCAGAATTAATTTTTTCTGGACTTCTTGCTTACAATAGCAATGGTGATCTAGAAAAAGACCTTGCCAAAGAATATCAATTGAGTGATGATGGAAAAACTTATCAATTTACTTTAAAAGATGATCTTCTCTGGTCTGATGGTGAACCCCTTACTACCAACGATATCATATTTACTATTGAAGCTATCAAAGACATAAAGGTTCAAAGTCCTCTACGCCTTACCTGGCAAGATGTTAAAGTAGAAAAAATTGATGAGAAAACAATTGTCTTTACACTAGAGGCCCCTTATCTTCCCTTCCTTGAAAGTTTCACCTTGAAAATTCTACCTCAACACATCTTTCAAGACATTAGTCCTCAAGAATATTCCACAAAACCAAGAGAAAAAATTATTGGATCAGGACCATTTAAAATAAAGACAGTAGAAAAAGATAAGGATGATAAAATTGAAAAAATTGTTCTTGAAAGAAATCAAAACTTTTACGGAAAAATTCCTTTTTTTGAGGGAGTTGAATTAACTTTTGTTAATAGCGAAGAAGAACTTTTAAAATTAAAAAATAAAGAAACTGCTCTGGCTAATATTTCTCCTCAAAGTAAAGAAAAATTAGGAGAGAGGTATAATATTTATTCTCTTTTTTTGCCTCGTTATTTTGCTTTATTTTTAAATCAAGAAAACAAAATCCTTTCTCAAAAAGAAGTAAGAGAAGCATTGGCAATGGCTACCCCAAAAGAAGATATTATTGAAAAAGCATTATTGGGTGAAGGACGAATAGTAGACGGACCTCTTCTAGAAGAAAATAAAATCGGAGGCGAAATTAAAAAATATAATTTTAATCTAGAAGAAGCCAAAAAAAAATTAGAAGAGGCACATTGGGTTGATTCAAATAATGATGGTATAAGAGAAAAAATTTTAGCAGAGGGAGAAGAATCAACAACACTTGAATTAAACCTTTTAACTCTTCCCCAGCCACAGCTTCAAGAGACAGCAGAAATCTTAAAAAATACCTGGCAAGAAATTGGTGTAAAATTAAATGTTCAATCAGTAGAGGGCGAAAAATTACGTCAAGATTATATTAGCCAAAGACAATATGATATTTTGCTTTATGCTCAAGGACTTTATATGATTCCTGATCCTTCCTCTTTCTGGCATTCAACCCAAAAAAAATATCCTGGTTTAAATTTTTCATTATATCAGCAAAGCGAAACAGATGATCTGCTTAAAAAATCAATAGAAGAAATCAATCAAACGAAACGTCAAGAATTGCTTCAGTCCTTTTCTAAAAAGTTAACAGAAGATATTCCTGCTATATTTCTTTATAGTCCAAATTTTCTTTACGCTATAGATAAAGATGTAAAAGGCATTCAAACAAAATATATTGTAAATCCTTCTCAAAGATTTATTAATATTGAAAATTGGTACATTAATGAAAAAAGAGTGCCACTCTCCTCGAATGTTGAATAATTAATGTTTGCTAATAATGCGATGATTTGTATTAATAGCAAGCGGACGTGGCGGAATTGGCAGACGCGGTAGCTTCAGGAGCTACTGGGAGCAATCCCCTGTGAGTTCGACTCTCACCGTCCGCATAACTTAATTTATTTTCAAGAATTTAACACAATTCAAAAAAATATTTCCTAAGCTAGTTTAATGAATCAAAAAATACCTTTCTGCGCTAAGCGTAAAATGGTAGTTTAACGTGTTATCTTTTGGTAGAGAAATACAAAATTAATATATCTGCCATTACGTGTCAGCCTCGAAAAAAGTTTAGAATATGTTTAAAGGAATATATTTTTTAAAAACGCTTGTTAGAAACTTGAACCTGCTTAACAAATTCTTAAGACGGTCTATCATTAAACAATAGACAAATTTTAGAATTATAAATTTATGCAAAATAAACTCAAAATTATTCCTCTGGGAGGACTGGAGGAAGTAGGAAAAAATATGACCCTTTTTGAATACGAGGGCAAAATTTTAATTGTTGATATGGGCATTCAATTTCCTGATACTGATATGCCAGGAGTTGATTATATTATTCCCAACTATTCTTATCTTGAAAAAAGAACCAAAGACATCCTTGGGATTGTTTTTACTCATGGTCATTATGATCATATTGGTGCTATTCCATATATGATTAATCAAATAGGAAATCCGCCTCTCTTTGCAACAAAACTTGCCAAAGGATTAATTCTGAAAAGACAAGAAGATTTTTCCAATCTTGCACCATTAAATATTAAAGAAATTAAAAGAGAGGAAAAAATTTCTCTTCCTCCCTTTTCTATTGAAACCTTTCCGCAAAATCATAATATTCCTGATGGAATAGGACTTTTAATAGAAACACCTGTTGGCAGAGTACTTCACACCGGTGACTTTAAGTTCGACTTTACACCAGTAGCTGACATTCCCACCGACGTCTCTAAAATTGCTTCCTTGGCATCAAAAGATATTCTTCTTTTAATGTCTGATTCTACTAATGCCGAGGTTCCCGGACATAGTTTATCAGAAAAAACCATTCAAGAAAACCTGGGAGTTATTTTTGAAAAAAGCCGAGGAAGAATTATTGCCGCTACTTTTGCTTCTTTGCTTTCTCGAATTCAAGAGTTAATAAACTTGGCAGAAATTTTTGGACGAAAAATCATTATTGAAGGATATTCAATGAAAGCAAATGTAGAAATTGCAATAAAATTAGGATTCTTAAAAGTCAAAAAAGATACTATTATTTCTCCCAAACAATTGCGTCGCCTTCCAGATAATAAAATCTTAATTATCTGTACCGGATCTCAAGGAGAAGGAGACGCAGTATTAATGCGTCTTGCTCATAAAGACCATCGATTCCTTTCTATAAAAAGAGGAGATAGTGTCATTCTTTCTTCTTCTATTGTTCCAGGCAATGAGAAAGCAATTCAGGATATGAAAGATCTTTTGGCTTGGCAAGGAGCAAAAATTTTTCATTCTCAAATGATGGACATTCATGCCTCAGGACATGCTCAAAAAGAAGAACTTAAAATGATGATTAATCTTACAAAGCCAAAATTCTTTATGCCCATTCACGGCAGTTATTATATGCGGGAAATGCACAAAGAACTAGCAATGTCATTGAATGTTCCTGAAAAAAATATTGTTATTGGAGAAAATGGCAGCATCATCGAACTAAGCCAAGAAAAGTTTGAAGTACAAAAAGAAAAAGCTCCATCAACTTATGTAATGGTTGACGGACTTGGAATAGGAGATGTGGGAGAAATAGTGATACGCGACAGACAGGCAATGGCAAAAGACGGAATGTTTGTAATAGTAATAGTGGTGGACTCTGCAACTGGAAGGGTTAAACAAAGTCCTGATATAATTTCAAGAGGTTTTGTTTATCTTCGAGAGTCAAAAGAATTGTTAAGAAAAACCCGTCAACGAGTAATCAAACTAGTAGAAAAAATTACCTCTTCACAACACCCTGCTAATATGGCATTTGTTAAAAAAAGAATCAGAGAGGACTTAGGAGAGTTTCTTTTCAAGGAAACAAATCGTCGACCAATGGTTTTACCGGTCGTAATCGAAGTATAAAAATCTTAATAAAATAAGAAAGTTCATTTTAAGTATAATATCCATCGCTATCATGGTTCTTAAAATGATGCTTTTAAAATAATATTTATGCGCGCTTTTTCTGGTATTCAACCAAGCGGTATTATTCATATTGGAAATTATTTTGGGGCAATTAAAAACTGGGTTCAACTTCAAAATGAGTATGAATCAATTTTTTGCATTGTTAATCAACACGCTATTACTGTGCCTCAAGATCCCAAAAAACTTGAAGAAAATACTTATAAGGTTGCTTCAATTTATCTTGCTTTTGGCATTGATCCCCAAAAATCAATCATTTTTGTTCAATCAGAAGTAAAAGAGCATACAGAACTTTGTTGGATTTTAAATACTATTACCCGCTTACCCGAGCTTGAACGAATGACCCAGTTTAAAGAGAAAGCAAAGCAACACAAATCAAGTGTCAATGTTGGTCTTTTTGATTATCCAGTTTTAATGGCTGCTGATATTTTATTGTATCAAACTGATATTGTGCCAGTGGGTCAAGATCAAAAGCAACATGTTGAATTAACAATAACCCTAGCAGAAAGATTTAATAAAATATTTGGAAAGACCTTTGCAATACCAAAAGCACTTATTAGAAAAGAGGGCGGAAAAATTATGGGACTAGATGATCCCTTAAAGAAAATGTCAAAAAGCGCTTCCTCTCTCTTTAACTACATTGCTCTTGATGATTCACCAGCAATGATTAGAGAAAAAATCAAAAGGGCAGTTACTGATTCTGGAAAAGAGATAAAATATGACTCCCAAAAACCAGCAATCTCAAATCTTTTAAATATTTACAGTTTAACAACCAACAAAAGCACCATAGAAATAGAAAAAGAATTTGAGGGAAAAGGATATAAAGAGTTTAAAGAAGCGCTTAGTGAAGCATTGATTAATTTTCTTACCCCCTTTCAAAAGAAACAAAAAGCAATTTTGAAAGATAAAAATTATATTCAAAAGGTTTTAAAAGATGGAAAAGAAAGGGCACAAAGTATTGCCCAGAAAACAATGGTTGAAGTAAAAAATAAAATAGGATTAGTTTAATTTTTAATTTTAAGTTGTGTTTTTATGCCCTACATTAATTCAACCGAATTTGGTTCTATTACCATTGATAATAAAGAATATGGTCAAGTTTTAATTATTGGAAACTCAATCATTGAGAGAGATCATTCAAAACTTAATAAATTATTTGGTACATCTCATAAAATAGGAAGATGGGAGGTGGAAAAATTACTTGAAGGAAATCCTGATTTTATTTTGATAGGCACGGGTCAATCTGGAGTAATGAAGGTAGATAAAGAAGTTTTAAATAAATTAAACAAAAGTGGTGCCAAAATAATTGTTGATATTACACCAAAAATTGTTGAGGATTATAACCAAAAGACAAAAGAAGGAAAAAGAGTCAATGCGCTAATCCACACTACCTGCTAATATTAAAAATTAAAACAGAAGTGTTTATCCCTATCATTTTTTAAACCTTTTAAAAAATCGTCTATTTTCTTGATAAATTTTTATTTTTTTGCTATAATAATATATTAAGGGTAAAAATGTTTAAAAAAGAGTAATATTTTAAATTCAAATTTATGAATTACGAACTTGATTTTTTAACACCTAATTTGGATACAAAAGAAAAAGAAGATCTTCTTAAAACGATAGAAGAAAAGATTAAAAAATTAAACGGAACGATTCAAGATCAGCTAATTAAAAAAAGATTATTTGCCTACCCAGTAAAAAAACAAAGAGTAGGGTTTTTAGGAGTAACACAGTTTACAATTGAAGGAAGTAAAATAAAAGAATTAAATGATTTTTTAAAGATGAATGAAAATATTTTAAGAATTATGATAGAGAAAAAACAAATTGGCGATGAAAAAAATAAATTTGCAAGGAAAAGGAGAAGACCGATATCAGAAGAGACAAAAACAAAAACAAAAAAGGACAAGGTAAAAATCGAAGAATTAGATAAAAAATTAGACGAACTACTTAAATAAATAAGTAAGTTGATGACGTTTATCTCCGTCTCCACGCTTCGTTCCGCTCTGTGGAGCGGAACTTACATATATATGAATCTAAATAAAGTTTTTATTTTAGGACGAGTAACACAAGATCTTCAGGCAAAATCACTTCCTTCTGGTCAAACAGTAACAAATTTTAGCGTGGCAACAAATCGAGTATTTTATGATAAAAACAGAGAAAAACAAGAGCAAACAGAATTTCATAATGTAGTAGCTTTTGGAAAATTGGCTGAAACAGCGGTTCAGTATCTGAAAAAAGGCGATATTGTTTTAATAGAAGGGCATCTCCAAACCCGCAGTTGGGAAAAAGATGGAATAAAACGGTACAGAACTGAAATTATTACAGAAATGCTTCAGCTTGGCCCCAAAAATCAGTCCTCTTCTTTCTATCAAAGACCTGCTCCTTCGGTACAACCACCTCAGCCAGAAATAAAAGAAGAAGAAATTCCTATTATTGAAGAAGAGGAAGAAATAGATGTAAAGGATTTACCACTATAATGATCCAAAATTAATCTAATTGATAAAAAACCTATTTTAATTTTTAGTCATTTAATCATTAAAGCTTAATCAAACATTAAGCATTATACGAACTATGGCTTGCTATTTTTGTCAAAGAAACATTAATGAAATTGATTGGAAAAACGAGCAATTACTGTCTCGTTATATTTCTGCAGGTGCCAAAATAAAATCAAGAAAAAAAACAGGCGTTTGCAATGCCCATCAACGTAAATTAAAAAAAGCCATCAAAAAAGCAAGAGAGATGGCTATTTTACCTTATATAAAATAATTTATAACTAATTTTATATAATTAAAAACTAACAAAAAATCTTGATTTTGTTAGTTTTTTTCTGTCTTAAGATATCTTTGAACCGCAAGTAAACTTGCAAAAGTACTAATAATTATACCACCGCCAATTTGAATAATAAGAAACAACAAAATATTTTCTTCGAAAAAGTTAAAAAATCCTAATTCTCCAAAAATACCCAATCCTCGAGACGAAAGACCCATCTCTACTCCATAAAAGAAAAGGAAAGCAATAAGACCAGCAAAAAATCCTGTAATTAATCCTTGCACCACAAAAGGCCCTCTAATAAACCAATTAGTAGCTCCAATAAGTTTCATTGTCTCAATCTCTTCTCGTTTAGAATAAATAGCTAATCTTATTGTGTTAAAGGTAACAATAACAGCAATTAAAACCAAAATTAAACTGGCCGCAAATCCTCCTGTTTTTACAGCATTAGAAATTGAAAAAAGTCGTTCAATAATAGCTTGGTTTTCACTCCAATTTATTTTTTCAATAATGTTTTTATACTCTCCATTCATCAAAAAGTTTGTTAAATTTTCATACGATGAAGCTTGAATAGCTTTAATATTTAAAGAGGACGGTAAGGGATTGCTGCCAATCTCAGTTAAACTTTCCATTAAAAGTTGATTATTTTTATGTGTTTCTTTAAAAGTTTCAAGGGCTTTTTCTTTTGAAATATATTCTACTTCTTTTACCTCAGGAAATTCTTCTATTTGTTTTTTTACCAAAAGAACATCTTCTTCTTTTGCGTCGTCTTTGAAATATACACTTACATCTACTTTATTTTCCAGTGTTGCTATGAGATTTTCACTCATTCCGCGTAAAAGAAAGGTTCCGCCCACCAAACACAAGGCAATAAAAATAATAAAAATTGTTCCAATAGAGATCCCCATGTTCCTTGAAATCTCCTGCCAACCGAATTTAAAAACTCTAAAAAAATTATTAAACATATAACTTTTTGCTCTGCAAAAAATTTCTAAATCCTAATTTTTAAATCCTAAATAATTTGAAGTTTAGAATTTAGAATTTTGTGCTTAAAAATTTTTATTAAAGGTAGTATCTTCCCTTTTCTTCGTCTCTTATAATTTTTCCTTTATCTAATACTATTAATCTTTTTTGAATGCTATTAACAATTTCACGATTATGTGTAGTTAATATTACTGCTGTCCCTAATTGATTAATTTTTAAAAATAATTTTACTATTTCTTTAGTGGTAATCATATCAAGATTTCCTGTCGGTTCATCAGCCACAAGAACCCTTGGTTGAATTACAATAGCTCTGGCTAGAGCTGTTCTTTGCTGTTCTCCTCCAGATAATTCTTTTGGAAAATTTGATGCTTTATCCAAAATCCCTACTAAATCCAATGCTTGGGGTACTACTCTTTTTATTTCACTCTCGCTTTTCCCCAATACCTCCAAAGCAAAAGCAACATTCTCAAAAACCGTTTTTTGAGGAAGAAGTTTATAATCCTGATATACAACACCTATTTTTCGCCGATAATAAGGGAGATATGATGGACTCATTTTATTTACATTAATATCTTCAAAAATAATCTCTCCCTGGGTTGGTCTTTCCTCGTTTAATAGTAATCTAATCAGTGTTGATTTTCCTGCTCCAGATTTTCCAGCAATAGAAACAAATTCTCCATCTGAAACCCCAAAACTTATATCAGACAAAGCCACACAATTATTAGAAAAAACCTTTGTAACATTATTAAAATAAATCATAAACTCGAAAGTAAAAA
>DAOPTN010000003.1:15228-19159 GCA_035349995.1 Candidatus Pacearchaeota archaeon | reverse complement strand
TCAACATACTATTTTATAAATTTATCCAAGTCCCCATCTAATACTTTTTTCAGATTAGAAGTTTTAATGCCTGTTCGATGATCTTTTACCATCTGATAGGGATGAAAAACATAAGATCTAATTTGTCTTCCCCAGTCAGCCAATGGCAATTCTCCTCTTTCGTTTTCTATTTTTTCTGCATTCTCTTCTTCTCTTTTTTGAAGTAATTTTGCTTGTAAAATTTGAAAGGCTCTTTTTTTGTTTTCGCCTTGTAATCTTTCTTCCTGGGAAGTTACACTAATGCCTGTTGGTAAATGAACTACCCTTACTGCTGATTCTCGACGATTCACATATTGTCCTCCAGCGCCTGAAGACCTAAATGTTTCTACTTTTAAATCTTTGTCTTGAATTTTAATTTCTTCTGTTTCTATTTCTGGCAACACCTCTACCAAAGCAAACGAGGTATGACGAAGGTTTTTAGCCGAAAAAGGTGAAATACGTACTAATCGATGAACGCCATTTTCTCCTTTTAAAAGTCCGTAAGCACCTTTTCCTTTAACCTCGTATGTTACTGATTTAATACCTCCTTCTCCTGATATTTTTTGAATTTCTTTTGTCTTTAATCCTTTTTTTTGAAGATAACGCTGGTACATTCGGCAAAGAATACTCACCCAATCCTCAGCATCTTTTCCACCCGTCCCTGCATAAATTGAAAGAAAAGCGTTTTTGTCATCATATTTTCCTGATCTCATAGAAATTAAACATAGCAAATTTTCTTATCAAAGTCAATTAAATTTTAGGAGATTTAGAACAAAATTAAGGTTACAAATATTACCCCCTCCTTTATTTTTAAAAGATGAGAACGAGTAAATGATTTGAATTATGCACGCGATACGTAAAAATCCTGAAAGAATTTTTACGTAACGGTGGGGGTGAGATTCGAACTCACGGTGGCTTTTGGCCACAATGGTTTTCAAGACCATCCCTTTAAACCACTCAGGCACCCCACCAGTTCAAAACTTAATCAAAAAAATAAAAAAATATTCTTTTGATATACAATCACCCTCTAAAATTCTTTATTTAAATCTTCCAACAATCCTTTCAAATCAATCCCATACATCTTACATACTTCTCCAATTGTTAAATTGCCTAATTCAAATTGTGCCATGGGACAAGAAACACACGGCACTTTGTGCTTTGTTAAAATTTCCTCACTCTTTGGTAGTTCAAAAATATCAATCAATAATGTATCACTAGTAATCTTAGCCATTAAAATTATTTAGTAATCCATCCACCATCAACAACTAAAGTATGACCTGTAATATATTCTGCTTCGTCGCTTGCTAAAAAGGCAACGGCATTGGCAATATCATTGGGTTCCCCCACCCTTCCATAAGGAATTTTTGAAAGAAGAGCTTCTTTTACTTTTTCATTGCTCAAAATATCCTTTGTCATATCAGTAGCAATTACACCAGGAGCAACAGCATTCACATTGATTTTGTATTGCCCCAATTCCATTGCCAATTCCTTAGTCATAGCAATCAATCCTCCTTTTGTTGCACAATAAACACTAGAAACATCAAACCCCACAAACCCAGCTATGCTCGCAATAGTAACAATCTTGCCATAATTTTGCTGTTTCATTTCTGGAATAACATTTTTAGTGCAAAGAATTGCACCTTTTAAATTAATATCTAGCTCTCTTTCAATGCTTTGAGTTTCCATTTTATCTAACTCTTCTTGAATAAAAATTCCTGCATTATTAACTAAAATATCAATCCTACCAAATGTTTCTTTAGTAATTCTGATTACTTCTTTAATATTTTCCTCATCTGTTACATCTAATTTAAGAGCCAGTCCATCATTTCCCAATTGTTGAATTTCGTCTACAACCTTTTGACAATCCTCTTTTGAGATATCAGTAACAACAACCCTTGCCCCACCCTTTGCCAACCTTAAAGCAATGGCCCTTCCAATACCTCTGCGGGCGCCACTAACAATAGCAACTTTACCTGTCAGGGATTGAGAAACTTGATTTGAGATTTTTTCTTCAAAAGACATATGTATTAAACGCAGAATTTAAATTATAAATTCTACCTAATTAATATTAATTTATTTTTTCGACCTTTATTAAACAAACTTTACGAAGTCAAACCCCATAAAAATTGTTTATTGGGCTTCAATAGCATTTACTGGACAGGAAGCAATTGCTTGGGCAATACACTCTTTATTTTCTTCGATATTTATCTCTTTTTTAACTTTTGCTCTCTCTCCATCCAGCTCAAAAACTGCTGGACACATTGCCTGACAAGCACCACAACCAATACACTCTTCTTTGATTTTTATTTTTTCTGCCATAAATTTTAAATTTTAAACCTAAAGGCACCATCAGCCAATCTTGCCAAACATCTTTCGATCTCCCTATAAGAAAAAGGATTCTGGGGCAAACAAATCTTCCAATCTTTCTTACTGTCTCTTAACAAGCTGGTCCTCATTCTAACTTTTGTTCCTTCTCCTATCACAATATCAGTAATCACTTCATGGGGCAGGGCTTTTATATCTTTTTCTTCTTTAACATAGTAAAGAAGAATATTCCTACCTATTACACTTTCTGCCTTACTATTTATTATAACTGCCCTTTCAGTATCTATTTTTCCTATTTCAGAATTGACAATAATTGAATTCTTGATTTTGCCTTTGGCTTGTACATCTATTAAAATTGAATTTTTGACCTTTATATCCCCACTCTTTTTTTCTTTAACAAAATATTTTTCAATATCATAAAATTTTCTTCCTGCCTTTCCTTCATTTGATTCTTCAAGCAGTTTTAAAAGATTTTTATGATAGCTGGCAAGATTTCCATAATCCCACCATAAGGTATCTTTTCCTAAGTTTTTCTCTCCCACAATTATATTAAATCCAGTATTTTTTTGAAATTCTTTTTTAAATTTATCAATCCTTTGCCAATAAATAGGACTGCCACCCATTTTAACATATTCATCCCTTGAAGAAGTAAGGGGCATCCAGAGATGCTCATCAGTATCTAATTTCCTCTTTTTAAGTTCAATTTCTTTTTTAAATTCATTTAATAATGCTTTAAGCAAAATAAAATCCATTGAAAAGCAACCCATACTTTTTGCTATTTTCAATTTTCCTTCAGAGTCTGGTTTTAAATAATCTCTCCCTTGTAATTCTTTCACCTGCTTCCAATCTAATTTTTCTCGCTGTAATACTCCCTTGCCTTTTATAGGAATTAAAATTCCATATTTTTGCCAGTTTTTCTTCCATTCAGAAGGAGAAAGATAAAACTCTTTTTTTATTCCAAAAATTTCTACTGGCAATTTTGTTTCAATTTTTACTGGACGAGAAGGTATTATTATTTGATCTCCCCAAAAAACTGAAATTCTTCCTTCACGGCTCTTGGCAAATATTTGAGTGGAATAAAGAACTGCTTCCAGTAAAGTAAGAAGAGTGTTCTCGTTTCCTATTTTTAGTGGTTTGGGTAATTTTATTGCTGGTTTGTTATTACCTTCAGTCCCACAAAGCGGAGCCATTCTTTTACCATAACCAGCTGTATGATAAATAGCTACCGTCGCGCCTTTTTTTAAAAGACCTTCTAAATCTATTATTTTATTTGCTTTACTGAAAGCATAAAGCGTCCCCAATAATTGTCCTGCTCCTCCCTCCCAGTCCTCTTCTACGCAGACCACCTTGGTCTTTGGGGATAAAATTCCTTTTCTTGTTTCTGAAAGCCGCCAGTTCCAATATTTAGAAGCACCGTTAGAAGCAACAATTACAATAGCATCAAATCCTTCATCTCTATTCACTGTGTTTTCCATTTTTTTAATAATTTTTGTAGATTCCATAAATTTAAAAACTGCGAACTTGCAGTTGCAATATCTTTATACTCTTTTATTTTATTTTATTGTGTTTTTTACAATTTGTCAACTTT
>DAOPTN010000003.1:10027-15128 GCA_035349995.1 Candidatus Pacearchaeota archaeon | reverse complement strand
TTTGTCAACTTTCACATCTTCTCGGGCATTGAAATACCCAATAACGAAAGCGCATTCTTTAATAATTGAGAAACAACCGCTGTTAAAACTATCCTAAATGTTTTAATATCCTGATTCTCAGCCCCTATAATAGGATAAAAACCATAAAATAAATTATATTTTTGAGCTAAGTCAAAAACAAAATTACAAATCAAATTAGGAGAAAATTTTTCAGCGCTTTCTGATATTATTTCTGGGAAATGATAAATTGTTCTTAAAATTGCCTCTTCCTCGGGTTTAAAATCAATAATTTTTATTTTATTAAGATCGATTTTAAATTGACTCTTTTTTAACACGCTTTGACAACGAGCATAGGTATATTGCAAATAAGGCGCTGAATTTCCTTTAATATTTAAAATCTTGTTCCAATCAAAAATAATATCCTTGCTGTAGTGCTGAGAAAGATCATTGTATTTTACTGCGCCAATACCTACTATTTTTGAAATCTTTTTTTTCTCATCAACTGAAAGGTTTTTTGAGGTGCCTGATTTTTCAATAACCTCTTCTGCTCTTTTAATTGCTTCTTCTAACACCTTTCTTAAATGGATTGTTTGTCCTTTTCGTGTTGAAAATTTTCCCTCCTTAAAACGAATAAGTCCATGAGCAATATGAAAAAACCTTACTTCTTTTTTATCAGATAAATCATTCCATCCCAACATTTCTACTATTTTAAATAACTGCTTAAAATGAAGGGTCTGGTCAGAACCTGTCTCATAGATCATTAAATCTGGTTTCCATCTTTTTAATCTATATTTTATTGCTGCTAAATCCCTGGTAAAATAAGTAGCTGCGCCATCAGATTTTAAAATAACAGCTGGTGGCAATCCCTGATCCTGAGGAAAATCAACAATCAATGCTCCTTCACTTTTAAAAGCCAACTCCTTTTTTATCAACTCTTCCACTATTTCTTTTACCATTGGCTGATAAAAACTCTCGCCCAAGGTATAATCAAAATTTATTTCTAGCAATTGATAAATATCTTCAAATTCTTTTTGACTTATATTAATACAGGTTTCCCAAATCTTTTTTGCCTCTTTGTCGCCTTCTTCTAATTTTTTAAACCACTTTTTTGCTTCTGATTCCAAACAAGGATCTTTCTCTGCTTCTTGATGAAATCTTACATAAAGCTTTTCCAGATCATAAACTGACAGATGATCTAAACTTTTTTTATCGCTCCATTTTTTTATAGCCACAATTAATTTTCCAAATTGCGTTCCCCAATCACCTAAATGATTATCACCAATACAACGCCATCCTTGAAATTTATAAATATTGTAAATCGCCTGTCCAATAATAGTTGATCTTAAATGTCCTATCCCAAAGGGTTTGGCAATATTAGGCGAGGAATAATCAATTACCATTGTTTTATCTTTATTTTCTATCGCACCATAGTGTTCTTTTTCTTTCAGAACCCTTTTTAGTTCCTCTATTAAAATTTCATCTGACAGAAAAAAATTAATAAACCCTGGTTTCTTTATTTCTATTTTTTTAAAAAGGCGAGTTTTTTGATTTTCTTTTTCAATCCTTGCTAAGATCACATTAGCAACCTCAATAGAATTTTGAGATGTTTTTGCTGCAATCTCTATTGGCAAACTAAGCGTGTAGTCACCATATTCGCTTTTTGGCGGATATTCAATCTTAATTTTAAAATCTTTAAACTCTGATGGTAAAATTTTTTTAATTAATTTTTCAACTTTATTTTTTATCATAAAGATTACACTGATTTTTCTTTTCCAAAACAAGAAAATAAGAAAAAAACAGTAGAAACTGCAACAATTAAAGGACCAGCTGCCAAACCTGTTACTTTAAAAAGTAAAATTCCCAAAAAAGCGCTCAAAGCACCGAATATCAATCCAAATAAAGAAAATTGAAATAAATTTTTACTTAGATTTCTTGAAGTAGCTGCTGGAATTGCCACCAAAGCGGCTGTTAAAAGCCCACCCACCATTTTTGCCCCCAGGGCAACAATAACAGCAATGACCATTAAATAAAGAAAATTATATTTTGCAATATTTATTTTTTCTGCTTTTGCTATATCTTCTGAAATATTTATTAATACCATTTTAGAATAAATATTTTTTACAGTAAAAATAATCAACAAACACAAAATAATATTAATCAAAACTGATTGCCAACCAACACTGGTAATGTCACCCACAAGAGCTGTTTCTGCTTCTTCGATCGGTAAAAACAAAAATGAAATAGCAACTCCTGAAGCAAAAACAATTGCAGTTAATGCTTCCATTGGCAATTTTGTTTTTCTTTCCAGAAACCATATAAAAATAATCCCCAGAATTACAAAAGGGAAAGCGCCTAAAGAAACATCAAACCCATAAAGCAAAGCTAGGGCAATTCCTGGCAGGGTTAAATGACCCAAGGGACCAGCAACCAAAGACATCTTTTTGGAAAGCATTAACGTTCCTAAATATCCAGCTGTACCCCCAATAAAAATCCCAGCAATTAAACTTAATAACAGTTGATCCATAAAAATTAATGCAAAAAGCAAAACAATAATAGATACTTATAGATACTTATAGATATTTGTAGATATTTATTGTTACAATGAATATCGCGAGCGAAGCGAGTAAGTATCTATCAATATCGTGCCGAAGGCACAAGTATCTATAAATTTTGATTTTTTCTTTTTGATTTTTGATTTTCATTCGTGCTTGTGGTGTTCGTAAAATTTTACTTCCTGGCCATAAAGTTTTTGCAAAGAATCGCTTGTTAAAACCTGCTTTGGCTCTCCTTGACAAATAGGACATTTATTCAAACACAATACATAATTTGAAAACTTATAAACAACGCTCAGATCATGAGTAACCAGCAACATTGTTAATTTTTTTTCTTTTTTTAATCTTTCTAAAAACTCATATATGGTTTCTTTTCCTGAAATATCAATACCGCTGGTTGGTTCATCAAATAATAAAACATCAGGATCTCCTACTAATGCCCAGGCAATCAACACTCTTTGAAACTGACCTGATGATAAATCTCCTATTCCTTTTTCTAAAAAATTTTCTTCGAACCCTACTAATCCCAAAATCTCTTTTATTTCTTTTTCTCCCACGTTTTTTAATTGGAAAAACTCTGTAATTGACATCGGAATATCTTTAATAAAAGGCAAACGCTGAGGTACATATCCAATTTTAATATCATCTTTCCATTTTATTTCTCCTTTATAAGGCAATATTCCCAACAAAGCCTTTAACAAAGTACTTTTTCCAGCGCCATTTGGTCCTAAAATCGTCAAAACATCTCCTTTTTTTACTTCAAAGGATAGGCCTTTAATAATTTCTTCATCTCCCAATTCAACACTTAAATTTTTCACCTTCAAAATAACCTCTGTCATAAATTTTAAGAATTTTTAATAAATTCTTTTACCAATGCCAAAATCTTTTCTTTTTTGTTCGGCAAAAACTTTATTGAACCAGCGTTTTTATGTCCACCGCCCTCAACAAATGCTTCAGGAAATTTTTCATTTAAAAATTTAATCAACTCGTGAATAGAAAAATTTGATTTATTAGTTGCTCTAAAGGTCATTGCTGTCTCCATTACCCCAATCGAAATCACTTTTTCTAATCTCTTTTCACTTTGCAAATTATCATGCAATAATCCAATGCTTCGTCCCGGCTTTGGAAAAAATCCAAATCCGGGATAGGTCTCTTCGATATAAACCAACTGCAGAATAATATCATTGATTTTCTCTAATTTTGCATTTGCTTTTCCTATCTTCAATCCCCTTTCATCTAATTCTTTTATATACGGAGCTAACAAATCAATCAGCACTTTTTGCTTGTCCCGTGGCTCACCAAACAAAACCTCTATATATTCCCGCGCCTCCATAAACCTTAATTTTGATGAAACATATTCTATGACTAGAGAAATATCTCCTAATAAATTTTTGGAATATCCCTCTTTTTTTGCAATTTCTAAGTAATTTTCAACTGTTGTTGGATTTTCAAGATCAACCCTATCAGCCAAAGCCGCTAAAGCAGGAATTTGTTCTATATTTTTTACCTCAGGATTTATAAACCTGGCAAGTTCAGCGCATAAAATACCTGCTGAAATTTTTGCACCGCTCTCATCCACTAAAAATGGATTGATATGCTCAATCACCTCACTTGAAATAACATCATTGTCATAGTGATGATGATCTACCACAATAAATTTTTCCCCATGAATTTTCCCCAGCTTTATTGCCATTAGATTGCCCTCAGAGGAACCATTGTCAACAATAATAATTAAGGGTATTTTATTTGAAAACTTTGCCACATTCCTTAATGAAAAGGCTGTATCTCGAATCGAATCATCAATCTCATAATAAGGAGACATTGATGGAGCTCTCATAAAAAATTCCCATGGCGCTTTTTCTGACATATGCTGTTTCTCTATTAGAGGGAGAATTGCCCTTTCCAGAGCAAAGGCCGCTGAATAACCATCTGTATCGCAATGGTGCCTTATAATTATTGGTCTTCCATCAAAAATAGCCATTCGAATTTCAGTAGCTGCGCTGACAAATCGATTTTTTAATTTTATTAAAATAGGATCATTAACCAAAAATTCTAAAGCCGGAATACGTGCCCTGTCTCTTTTTCTCTTTTCAATCTCGTTTTTTAGTTTCAATTCTTCTTCACCGGTTTTTTTAAATATTTCTCGAATATCTCCTTCTATTTCACCATTAAACTCTTCCAAAGAGACAACTGCTTTTATATAATCTCCTTCTTTTATTTCTGGATAAGCCCTTTTCCCAGGAGCCACAAAACCTTTTAATGAAAGATGGCCAGTCCCGTCATTAATTTCAAATACTGTTGGTCCGCCGGTTTGAACAATTTTTTCTATAATTCCAATCAGAGCCACCTTTTTGCGCAGTGATCCTTCGTTTAGTTTTTCTATTAAAGTTTCATTTATTATTTCTTTTTTCTTTTTTGTAAAATTATTTTTCATATAGTATATTCTACCACATTAAAGGTAAGATTAAAAGACAAAATAACGGAGAAATATTCTCCGTTATTTTTAAAAAAAATACTTTCTAAGGCGTTTGGGAACCCTTCAACTCGCT
>DAOPTN010000003.1:0-9927 GCA_035349995.1 Candidatus Pacearchaeota archaeon | reverse complement strand
CCGTTATTTTTAAAAAAAATACTTTCTAAGGCGTTTGGGAACCCTTCAACTCGCTTTGCTCGCATAAACTCGCTGAAAACGAGAAAAAATGGCAAGATGAAGAAAAACTGTAGGAGGTAAACTTTATCGATCAGGAAGTAATAATATTAATAATCCTTTGAGTGCAATCAAAGGGTTGCGATAGACGCTCTATACAAAAGTATATAATTTAAAGAATGACTTGTGCCCTGAGAGTAGATTCTCCTTTAGAATGAGAGACAGAAAGACGACCCTTGAATACCTGACTAATTTTTTTTCCTAACCGTTGAGCTAATTGATTTTCAGTAGTTAAAATTCTTAATTGCGAACCATTATCAATAATAGAAATCACCCGATCCTGAGGATCTTTTTTAAACGCTTCTTTGCCAAAGTTTTTTATTAAATTTATAAGATTTGCTTTTATTTTTGAGGATACATTTTTAACAATTACTTCTCCCTCAAATTTTTTGTTTTTTATCATTTGACAAGCTGGACAAAAAGTAAATTTAAGATTTTTGGTTTCTTTTAAATAAGGATAATCCTCAAGTCGGTGATGCCAGGATTTATAAAAATAAACCGCATTGCACTCTTTGCAAATTAAAAGATCTTTTTTTCCTTTGCCAAACTCACTTTCTTCTTTTTTAGGTTTGGGGAAATGTGATGGTAAATTGTGAGGAGATTTCATATGCACTTTTATCAACATATCATAATTTTTCTACGATCGTGGAAAAGTTATGATATGTTGTTTTTTAATTATTTTAATTATTTAATAAAACTGACAATTTCGTAGATAAAGCCCGTGACAAAAACAATACAAATTAAATATAAAATTGGATCTGGAACCTTTATTTGGTATTCTGGTTTCCTGTCCCCTTTTATTTTAGACCTTTTTGAAATAAAAATCAAAACCACGCTTTCAAAAGCACCTAATATTGAGCCAATAAAACTCATTAGTGGCACTAAATATTCTATTCCCAAAGTAAGACCCAGCAATGGTACTGTGCAAATAAAAGCAGTTGATAACCATTTTCTTGCTTTAAAATCATAAAAAAGCACATCTCTTACATAAATACCAACAGTGAGAAAACTAGTAGAAACACTCATTATTCCAAAAATCGCGCCTAATAATATCACGCCATCACCTATTTTAACAATCAATCCCTGAATTGATTCTTCAGTCGTTTCTAAACCAGATACTCCTACCACTATAAAAACAAAAACACTATAAAATACCAATGAAAGTATCGTTCCAATCAAAATAGCATTTTTTAATTTTTTTTCTTCTCCCTTTAAAATATCCCTCAAAGCAGGAATAGCTGATAATCCATACATTGAAAAAAGTATTACACCGTATGGCAAAAAAAGATTTTCCGGATAAAACCCTGAAAGGTTTTCAAATCTAATATGAGGTGCACACATAAAAAAGAGCACCCCCAAGGTAATAACAAACAAAAAGAGCACAAAAAGTTCAAACTTAGAAATGCTTTTCAACCCAAAAATAATACCCAAAGAGAGAAGAAACCAAAAAATTAAAGCGCAAATAAAAAAATCAGTTCCAATAATCGTAGACAAAAACTCACCTCCTGCAATTATATAACAAATCAACGAAGCAGAAAGACCAATAAAGGTAGAAAAAGAAATAATGATTTTCCCCCATTTTCCCAAGTATCTTTCTGCCAATCCAGGAAGCCGAGCCGAACCCTTTGTCCGTAAAAGAGTTTCCCCATATAAAAGATATAAAGGAACAAAAGCTGCTGCTAGCAAGATTAAATAAAAAATACCAGGCCAAAATCCAACCTGGGAAACCACATAGGGCAAAGCAAACACACCCACTCCAATAATTGTCCCACAAAACGTAGCAACACTCAACAATAATTTAACATCCATATTACTTATTCTTGTCTGCTTTCTTTTCTATTTTAACATCTTTCATCAAGGTTAAAATTACTATTATTACTAATGTAGTAATTGCAGCCAGTGAATAAAAGCCACACCCCACAGCCATTCCAATACCTCCCGCGCTCCAAAGAGCTGCAGCTGTTGTAAGCCCCTCGATATGATTTTCTTTAAAAATAATAACCCCTGCACCCAAAAAACCAATTCCCATTACAATACCAGCTGCTATTCTTGAAGGATCAAAAATATTACTAATTCCTAAAAAACCTTCTCGTGATAAAATAGTAAAAAGAGTGGAACTTATTGTTACTAAAGAAAACGTCCGCATACCTGCTTCTTTCCCTGTATGTTCCCGCTCCGCACCAATCAACGCCCCCAAAAAGAACGCTAAAAGAATTTTAAGGGCAAAACCTACTTCTGGAATATTTAAAATATCCATAATTTAAAAAATGATTACAGTGATTTTTCTTTTGCTATTAACTCCATTAATTTTGCTACCAACCTTTTTGGATTTCGATCATAAACAATTTTTCCTGACCCTCGACGACCTCTCTTTACTATGTCTCTAATCATATCAGCAGTACCCCCTGTTCCTTCTAACACACCAATAGGTTTGTCATCTTCAAAAGCAATAGTAAATTCATTAAGAGTGCCAATTCTTCCGCAAATCACAATAACCCCATCAGAAGATCTTGTCATTAAAAGATTTCGTCCGGCATAATTAAATCCAGTATATACAATCACATCAAAATGATCAACTGGTAAACGGTATTTTTTAATATGTTCTTTTTCTGAAGCAGCCGGTGAAAGACCAATTGAAAGACCTCCCTCTTCCTTTGCGCCAACAGCTGCCCAATACGGAATACCTGTGGTAGCACCAGTTACCAGGGCCCCACCTTGCCGAATAATTTCCTTACCTACTTCTTTTGATAACCTCAGAGCGCATTCATTGCAATGAGTAGTATCAGCTGCCCCTGAAACACAAATTTTATACTGCATAATAATAAATAATTAAAACTCAAAAGGACAAAAAACTTTGTATTCATTTTTTGCTTTATCTTACTTTATAAGATTCAGCTTTTGAGTTTGTTTAGAATTTAGGTTTTTTATATTAATTATTCAGAATTTTTATTATTCTATCATTAAAAAAATTTCTTTGCAACCTCTTGTATTTTTAAAAAAATTTGATATCATAAGAGGGCAATAATGTTTACAATATTTATATGGAAAAATATTTAATGAGCAAAAAGGGATTAGATAAATTAAAAGAAGAATTAGATTATCTTAAGAATGTTAAAAGAAGAGAGATCGCTCAGGGATTAAAAAAAGCTGCTTCTTATGGCGACCTTAGTGAAAATGCAGAATATCAAGAGATGAAAGAACTTCAGTCCTTTGTTGAGGGCAGAATTTTGGAATTAGAAAAAACAATTGATTCAGCAGTGGTTGCTCCAAAAAGCAAAGATAAAGACATAGTCCAAATTGGCTCATCTGTTGAAGTATCTTGTAATGGGAAAAAAGAAACATTTATCATTGTGGGACCAGGTGAAGCCAATCCGTTAGAGAAAAAAATTTCTATTGATTCTCCATTAGGAAGTGCTTTTTTGAATAAAAAAGTAGGCAATATTATAGAAATAAGCACTCCCCGAGGAAAATTTCAATACAAAATCTTAAAAATTGAATAAAGTTTTTTGCTTAAAAATGAAATTTTTGTTATAATAATATAAAAGGTGAGGGAATCCTCGCGATGACAACACCCACCACTGTCTTTGCGAGGAGCCGCAGCGACGAAGCAATCTCGGGCGCAGCCCGCAACCATACAACGGGATCGCCACGCTCGGTCACGCGAACCCGCCACAGCGGGTTTCGCGTTGAAAAGAAGATGAAATCTTCTTTGAAAGTTTCACTCCCTCGCTCGCGATGACAATAGCCGTGCCACGTGCGATGCCACGCGCAATGACGTAAGAAAAATCATTTTAGTTTAATGTTTTAACGCTAAAATATCACTATGCCAATCACAAAATCAGCAAAAAAAGCCCTGCGACAAAATAAAAAAAGGAAAAAAGAAAACCGCGCTTGGAAAAATAGAATAAAAGATTCTGAAAAAGAAATAAAAAAACTAGTGGAAGAGAAAAAAATGGAAGAAGCAAAAAAAGCCCTTCCTGGTTTTTACAAAATCGTTGATAAAGCCGCGAAAAACAATGTTATAAAGAAAAACACTGCTTCTCGAAAAAAATCAAAAATGGCCAAGGCCATTTCGAAAGTGGAAAGTAGTAATTCGAAAGTTAAAAGTAGCAAGTAGCAAAAAAAACGCATTCTACATTCTAATTATGATATTGTTTCTTTACGGCCCTGATAATTTTCGTTCAAAAAAGAAATTAGAAGAAATTATAAACCAGCACCGCTTAAAATATAAAAGCGGTCTTAATTTTGCCAAAATTGAAAGCAACAAAGACGAGGAATGGTTTGATCAATTTAAAAAAAGAGTAGAAACTGTTTCAATGTTTCAAGAAAACAAATTGATTATTTTAAAAAATATTTTTTTATCCTCTAAATCTCTTCAAGATAAATTTAAAGATTATCTTAACGAGAAAAAAATTTTTGAAAAAAAAGACATTATCTTAGTTGTGTTTGAAGAAGGAGAAATAAAAAAGACAAATACGCTTTTTAAGTTCTTGTTAAAAAATGCTTTTAAAAAACAGGAATTTAAAAATTTCACGCCATCAAAATTAAAAATATGGATTCAAAAAGAAGTAAAAAAACACAAAGGAGAAATTGATGATGAAGCAATTTCGTCATTAATCACCTATGTTGGGAACGATCTGTGGCAAATAGATCAAGAAATAAAAAAACTTATTGCCTTTACCAATGGAAAAACAATTAAAAAAGAAAATGTTGATGCCTTGTGTAAAGCATTGATTGATCCCAATATTTTTGAAACTATTGAATCTATCTCCAAAAAAGACAAAAAAAGAGCTCTTTTGTTAATTTCAGAGCATCTTGAAGAGGGAGAAAACGAAATTAAGATTTTATCAATGATTGTTTACCAGTTTAGAAACCTTTTGAAATTAAAAGATTTAGCAGCAGAAACAAAATCATTTTTAAATATTTACCAACTTCAAAGAATCACTGGCTTGCATCCCTTTGTCATTAAAAAAACTCTTCCCATTGCCCAAAAATTTTCGATAGAAGAGTTAAAAAACATCTATCAAAAACTTTTAAAACTTGACTTTCAGATTAAAACCGGCAAAATTGAACCGCGATTGGGAATTGAAATGTTTATTACAAATTTATAGATGATGAATTTCTACTTTCCAGCTCTTTCCATAATTTCTTTAATTTTATCCTCAAAAAAATAAAAATATAAATTTCAGAAATTAAGGTATTAATAGCTGCTCCCATCATTCCAAATCTTGGAATAAAAATAAAATTCAGAACAACATTTAAAATAGCACCACTGCCGATAGCCCAAAGATATGATTTTTGTCTATCTGCTGCCTTAAGGGTCTCGCCAAAAGGAAACGATAACAATAAAATTGCTATTGATAAAACTAATACTTGAAATACATTACTGGCTGCCGTATACTCTGATCCATACAAAAAACGCAAAATAGGCAAAGCAAAAACAAAAAGCAAAATTGTAAAAGGGACAACAAAAACAAGCATTATTTTTTGAAAATGATAAAATATCTCTTTAAGGGACTTAACACCTTCTTTGTACTTTTTTGAAAGTTGAGGGAAAAAAGCAACAGCCAATACATCACCAAACACCTGAAAAGTAAAAACAACTTTAAAAGCAGCGCTGTAAAGACCTACTTCCTTGTCCCCTCTCATTACACCAAGCATTGTCTGATCAAAATAATTATATAAAAATATAGCTACTGTGCTAAGAGCGAATGGCCACGCTTCTAAAAGAAGTTCTTTGCAAAATTTTAAATCAAAAAAACGAGAAAAAGCAAAACCATTGCTTGCTTCAGTTTTTTTGAGAGGAAAAAAATATCGCAGAACAAAAACTAAAGCCAATACAGTTCCCAACAAAGAACCACTGATATAAGCAAAACTAATATTTAATATGGGAAATCCGTTAAAAATAAAAAAAACTGCTAAAGAAAAAAGCAAAACACTTTGAGAAACACGGCAAATAGCTTCATATTTCATTTTTTCCCTTGCTCTAAAAATGGATTCAAAAAACGCGGCAAAAGTATTAATTACAATATAAATTCCCAAAAAATAAACCAATGAAATTGTTTCTGGATCTTCTTCTATTAAATTGATAATAAGAGCCATTAAACCCAAAGACAAAGCCCCTAAGATAAATTTTAATAATGTAATATTCAAAAAATAATCTTTTGTTTTTTCCTTGTTGCGTGCCAATTCCCTAACACTAAGAGTAGACAATCCAAAATCAGCAACTACCGAAAAAATGGTCACAAAGGCAAGAGCAAAAGACCATTTTCCATAAAGATCCGGACCAAATCTCCGTGCCATCCAAATTCCAATTAAAAAACCTACTAACTTGGAAACCACCTCGCTAACTCCCAGCCAAAAAGAGTTTTTAAAAATTAATTTAAATTGTTTGTTATAATTCATATTAAACTATTATTGACTTTGTTTTAAAAATAATTTATTATATAAACACAAATAAATTAATATTATAGTTTTATGTCCACTAATGATGATGAAATCAATTTAATAGATTATATAAAAGTTGTCATAAAAAGGAAATGGTTGATTTTGGGTATCACCCTGACAGCGGTCTTAATAGCCGGCATAGCAAGCATGGTGTCGCCTAAAAACTATGAGGTTTCAACCACTCTGCAAATCGGCAATACAACTGATATATTAGAAAGCACTGCCCAGGTAGCAGAAAAAATAAAAAGCAATGCTTATAAAAACTTGCTTGAAGAAAAATTAAACATTGAAAATCTTCCAGAAATCAAAACCGAAACTCCTCAAAATACTAATTTTGTTTCAATAATTATTGAAACAGATAATCCTGAACAAGCAAAACAAATTTTAGATGAAATTAACAGTTTAGTTTTATTAGAACACCAAGAAATATTTAACAAAAGAGAATCTCAGATAAAAGAGAATATTAAAGAAATTCAGGACGAATTGACTTTACTTGAAACAAAAAAAGAATATTCAGAGGGCATTGCAGAGTTGCGCATTAAACTTTCAGATTTAAAAGCCACTCTTAATGTTTTTCAGCCAACAAAAGTGATAAAAGCACCTATTGTGCCCAAAAATCCTAGCGGATCTAATCTGATATTAAATATAGTAATTGCAATTGTTCTGGGGCTATTTATCGGGGTTTTAGTGGCTTTTATAAAAGAGTGGTGGGAAAATGCTAAAAAAGAATTAAAAGAAATCTAAGATTTTATCTGGTTTTTAAAATACTCAACTGTTGTTTTTAATCCTCTATCAAGATTTACGCTCGGCTGCCAGCCGAGTTCTTTTCTTGCTTTTGAAAAATCAAGACAACTTCTTTTTTGCTCACCCGGCTTGGCTGGAGAATGCACCTCTTTGCATTGAGAATCAGTTAATTTTTTTAATTGCCGAAAAATGGTATTAATATCTGTTTCTTTTGCGGTACCGATATTATAAACACCAATTTTTTTGCTTTTCATTGCAAGGATATTTGCTTCAACCACATCATCAACATATACAAAATCCCGTGTCTGTCTGCCATTGCCATTAATAATTGGCTGGTTGTCCGATAACATTTTATCACAAAAGATTGCAATTACCCCTGCCTCGCCTTTTGAGTTTTGACGGGGACCATACACATTGGCATATCTTAAGGCAACATAAGGTAACCCAAAAATCTTCCAATAATAGTTTAAATATTTTTCAACAGTGAGCTTACAAATACCATAGGGCGACAAAGGAAACTCAGGATATGTTTCTGGTGTGGGCACAATATCAGCATCGCCGTAAATAGCACCGCCAGTAGAAGCGAAAATAAACTTCCTAAATTTCCGTGAATTTTGACGCGAATTTACGCTGATAAAATTTTGAATTATGTTTAAAGAACCCAAGATATTTGTTTTTGCATCTTTTATTGGATCATCAACCGATTTTCGAACATCAATCTGAGCAGCCAAATGGAAAACAACGTCTGGTTTTTCTTTTTTAAAAACTTCAGAAATTTTTTGACTTTGAATATCAAGATTATAAAATTTTGCCTTTGGATTTAAATTTTCTTTTCTTCCAGTAGACAAATTATCAACCACAGCTACTTTGTGATTTTCTTTTATTAATCTGTCCACAAGATTAGAACCTATAAATCCAGCTCCGCCGGTAACTAAAATTTTCATAAATTTTGATTTTAATTTATATTTTAAAAACGACCTTTAATTAATTCCTTTTAAGTATAAAACATTTGTTAAATTTTTACTATAGGGTATAATATAAAATATGATAATATCATCCCCAAAGTATAAGAAGTTTTTACTTTTTATTGGCGACGTTTTGGTTTTATATCTTTCTTTATGGCTAACTTTAATGTGGCGATTTGGTACGCCATTAAATGCCTTTATTTGGAAATTACATTTTTTACCATTCACAATTATATATCTATTGTGGCTTTTAATATTTTATATTTTAGGACTTTATGATTTAAAAATAGCTCGAAATGATTTAAATTTTTACTCTATTCTTTTAAAGGGCCTAATAATCTGTGTCCTTGTGGGATTGTCTTTTTTTTATCTTATTCCTTATTTTGGCATTACTCCAAAAACCATCCTTTTTTTAAATATTATTTTATTTTTCGTATTAATTTCTTTGTGGCGACAAATTTTTAATACTCTAATTAAACTTCCTTCTCTTTATCAAAATATAATAATCATCGGTAAAAATTCTCAAACTATAGAGCTAACAGAGAAAATTAATTCTACTCCTCAATTAGGATATAAAATTGTTACTTTAATAGAACCTAAGAAAGAAAAATTATTGGAAGTTTTACAAAATTATAAAAGTTGTACAATTGTTACTGCTATTAACCTTAATCAACATCCAGAAATTGCTAAAATCTTGTATCAACACTTAATTTCTTTTAACTTTGAAGATTTCCCGTCTTTTTATGAAAAAATTACTGGAAAAATTCCTTTATCGCAAATTAATGAAATCTGGTTACTAAATAACATTAAAGAAAGTAAAAAAGAATTTTACGAAAAAGTGAAAAGATTTATCGATGTTGTAATTGGTATTATTTTAGGAATTGTAACTATAATACTTTTTATTCCAACTGCAATAGCAATAAAAATCAACAGTCCTGGCCCTATTTTTTATAAACAAAAAAGAGTTGGCAAAAATGGGAAAATTTTTGAGTTATATAAGTTTCGCTCTATGATAAAAAATGCGGAAACTCGAGGCGCTGTTTGGGCTCAAAAAAACGACCCTCGAATTACTAAAGTTGGCAAAGTTTTAAGAAAAACATTAATTGATGAGCTGCCTCAATCAATAAATATTTTAAAAGGTGATTTAAGTTTTATTGGTCCCAGACCTGAACGACCAGAATTTGTAGAGAGGCTTGAAAAAGAAATTCCTTTCTATCAAGCCCGCCATTTAATCAAGCCAGGATTAACTGGCTGGGCACAAGTTAATTATAAATATGGAAATTCTGTTGAAGATGCTTTTGAAAAACTTCAATATGATCTTTTTTATTTAAAAAATAGATCAATTATTCTTGATTTTAAAATTTTATTAAAAACTGTTAATGTTGCCCTAAAAGGCGGAACACAATAATAAGAATAAAATTTTTCCTAACCCATCCATCATCTATTATCTAAAACCTATAAAAAATGATACCAAAATATTCATGAAAAGCCAAATCAGTATTTCTGATATTTTTGGCATCGGGAAAAAAGTCCAATACATTATAAACATTTTCTTTTTTAAAATCACAGGGTGCAGCAATGGGCTTTGCATCAATTCTTTCAAAAACTTCCATTGAACGCGGCATATGATAAGCTGACGTTACAAGAAAAAACGGCTCCTTTCCTATCATCTTTT
>DAOPTN010000002.1:0-41034 GCA_035349995.1 Candidatus Pacearchaeota archaeon | reverse complement strand
AGGTGGCAGTAGTTTAACAGGCACTGCCCTTACTGTTGCTTCTGGTGGTACTAGTTCTATTGGTGGTAATTTTAATATTACTGGCAATGTTGGTATTGGAATGCCTTATAATTCTCAAGCAAAATTAAATGTTCAAGGTAATATTACTGCTGCTGATCCTGTTGCTGATAATCATGTAGCAACAAAAAAATATGTTGATGATTTAATTGGATCCATAGAAGGAGAAGTATCATTATCAAATATGTTTTACGTTAGTGGTTCAAATCCTTCTTGTCCTGAGGGCACAATTCCAGTAATGAGACGATGGTTTTCAGCATCATGCACTTGCCGATGTGGTAACAGTTATGAGGGTTGTGTAACACAAGAAGGATTTTTTCCAGAGCCGCCCACCTGTCGTTACCCTTGTGCTTATAATGATAACTGTTGTACAGCTACAGCCAATCAATGGGACGCTGCGATTTGTGCTCAAAGTGGAACCCCTTTAGTTAACGGAAAACACACAGAGGAAGATTGTGAAAATTGGGGTGGAGAAGTAGTAACTGTTGAACAATCAGTAAAGATTTGTAGATTTAATCGTGCAACTTGTCCTCCACGTTGGTTTCAGTATAAAAACTGGAGCACCACAACCGCTAATACCGGCCAATGTTGTTCTGTTAATGGACATAGTTGGTCAAATACTGCCCAGGAAACTTGCCTTGCTACTTGGGGGTACTGTGCTAGACGGGGGACGAATTATGACTATAAGTGTACGTTAAATGCGGTATGTGATGGTTATTATAATCCAGGTTGTAGATTTACCCACGATGTTTGTTTTAACGTTGGGGTAAGTGCTAATATTACTCAGATCGGCTGTTACTAATAGGTATATATGAAATTTGACTAGCCCTGTAAAAATTGCAAGGGCTAGTTTTAATATTAAAAAATTAAATCCAAGTGCCCTTTATTTTTTTAAAAAATCTGTTATAAATTTAATATATGAGAAAGAAAAAAATTGTTTGTTTTGGTGGTGGCGGAGCAATGCCTCAATTAATTTTAGAGCCTCTTAAAAACTTTAATTTTGATATTGTTTCTATAACCTCAATGGTGGACAATGGCGGCTCAACCGGCGCTCTTAGAAAAGAATTCAATACAATGCCTGCTGGAGATATCAGGAGGCACTTATTAGCCTTGTCTGAGGGAGAAAAATGGAAAAAAGAATTGTGGCAGTTTCGTTTTGCCAAGGATATAGAAATTTCTCCTCAACACTTTGGTCATAATTTTGCCAACGTTTTTATTACAGGACTTGAAAGTATATTTGGCAATTTTGAAGAAGCATTAAACATTTGTCATCAATTTTTAAATGTAAAGGGAATGGCATTGCCTGCTGTTTTAGATAAGGTTCAATTGGTAGCTGAATTGGAAGATGGCAGTTTGATTGAAGGCGAGGAAGAAATTGATCTTGGGAAAAATCATAACCGCGATTTGAAAATAAAAAATGTTTATTTAAAACCCAAAGCAAGGGCTTATCAAAAAGCCATAGACGAGACAATAACAGCAGATAATATCATTATTGGGCCAGGTGATTTGTATTCTAGTTTAATTCCTTGTTTTTTAGGCAAAGGATGGAAAGAAGCAATGGCACAATCTCAGGCTAAAAAAATCTTTATTTGCCCAGCAATGACAAAATGGGGAGAAACTCAAAATTATTCCATAAAGGATTTTACAGAAGCAATTGAAAAATATTTGGGCGTTCCTTTGGATTTTGTAATTTTTAATAATAATATTCCATCAAAAGACACAATTAAAAAATACCAAGAAGAGAAAAAAGAAGAATTCGTTTTAAACCCGCCGATAATAAACAATGATTTGGATAAAAATAAATTTATTGGAGAAGATCTGTTGTTGGATGGATTAGAAATAAAATATGACCAGCAAAAACTTTTTTCTTTTTTAAAAAAGATTATTAATTTTTGATAAAATATGCTTCAAAAATTTTTACCAACACAAGCAGTAATTTTAGCAGCCGGTGAATCGTCTCGTTTTTGGCCGTTTAATCAAAAACATAAATCCCTTTTTAAAATAATGGGAAAACCGTTAATTTGGTATACTATCAATGGATTAAAAAAATCAGGCATTAAAGAAGTAATTATTGTTGAGGGAAAAGCAAAAGATATTGAAAAGGAATTAAAGAACTATCGATTTCAAAATTTAAAAATAAGATATGTGATTCAGCCAAAACCTATTGGAATGGGCGATGCGCTTTGGCGAACAAAAGATTTGTTAAAAGATAAATTTTTGGTTTTAAATGCTGAGAGGGTAGATGTTAATGAAATTTTAAATTTAAAATTTCCAAATTTTAATTCTAAAATTAAAGGCATTTTATTTGGCCAAAAAACAAAAAACCCCCAACTTTATGGAATGGCAAAACTAAAAGGCAATAGGGTGTTAGAAATTGTTGAAAAACCCCAGCCAGGAAAAGAACCGTCAGACATAAAGATAGTTGGGGTTTATCTTTTAGAGCCAGGTTTTTTTGAATTTTATAAAAAAGCAAAAAAGGGAATGTATAATTTTGAAGAAACCCTTTCTTTGTATATGATAAAAAATGATACACGAATAGTAATCCTAAACAAGCCCGAAGAAGAGACGCCTACTTTAAAATATCCCTGGCATTTATTTTTAATGGAAAAATATTTGATGGATAAATTTTTAAAATCAATTATTGCTGAGAATGCAAAAATTGGGAAAAATGTGGTTATTGAGGGAAAGGTTCAAATTGAAAATAATGTAAAAATTCTTGAGGGAGCTGTAATAAAGGGTCCCTGTTATATTGGAGAAAATTGTGTTATTGGCAATAATTCTATTGTAAGAGAATATGTAAACTTGGAAAATAATGTTTTAATTGGCGCTTTGGCTGAAATAGCAAGATCTATTTTTGAAGAAGGTTCTCATACTCATTCCGGATTTTTTGGCGATTCAATTTTTGGAGAAAATTGTAAAATTGGTGCTGGCACTGTTACCGCCAATAAAAGATTAGATAGAAAAGAAATAAGCACTCTTGTCAAAGGAGAAAAAATTTCAACTCAACTTAAAAGACTAGGGGTGGTGATAGGTGAAAATTCAAATATTGGAATAAATGTCTCTTTAATGCCCGGAATTTTTATTGGTGTAAACTGTAATGTTGGACCAAGCTTAGTTGTTAAAAAGAATCTCAAAGACCGCACCTTTCTTCTTTAACCAATCTCACCTTAATAAAAATCTAAAATTAAAAAAATGAAAATTATTTTTGATTTTGACCATACATTATTTTCGGTAAAAAGATTTTACAATGCCCTTGAAAAAAAAATTCAAAAAATTGGCATTAATAAAAAATTGTTTAAAGAGACATTTGAAAAAGCAGCTAAAGAAAAACCCTATAATCCCGAGAAACAATTTCAATTAATAATTGAACATAATCCAGAGGTTTCTTTAAAATTATTAAGAGAAAATTTTAAAAATGTTTTACATAGAGCAAATACTTTTTTGTATCCAGATGTAGAAAATTTTTTTAAAAAAACAGAAAAAAACATTGATCTTTTTTTGGTCTCTTACGGTGATAAAACATTTCAGCGAGCAAAAATTGAAAACACCGGCATTGTTCAATTTTTTGAAAAAATTATTATAACTTCTGATATTAATAAAGTATCAGTTTTAAAAAAATTATTAAAAAAGAATGAAAAAGCGATTTTTGTTGATGACAATCCGGAAACGTTATCAGCGGTGAAAAAAGAATTTCCTCAAATAATAACTGTTAGAATGAAACGAAAAGAGGGAAAATATCAAAAAGAAAAAGACAATCCAAACATTGATTTTTCTATAAACAATTTAAAAGAGCTAGAGAAAATTTTATTTCAATATGAAAACATATGAACAATTTGAGCATAAGGCCGATGTAGGCGTAAGGGGTTATGGCAAAACAGTTGAAGAGGCCTTTGAAAATGGCGCCAAAGCAATGTTTGAGGTAATGGTGAATTTAGCAAAAGTTGAACCCAAAAAAGAAATAAAAATTGAGTGTAAAGCTGATAATTTAGAAGAGCTTTTTGTTGAATGGCTAAACACTCTTTTATCAGAGGCAGGAATTGAAAATCTTGTATTTGGTGAATTTAAAATAAAAGAAATCAAAAAAACTAATCCCGGATATAAGCTTGTAGGCGTAGTTCAGGGAGAAGAATTAAATCCAGAAAAACACGAGCCAAAAGTAGAAGTAAAAGCCGCTACCTATAGCCAATTAAAAATTGAAAGAGAGGGTAATCAATATATTGCTCAAACAATTGTTGATGTGTAATTTTTTTTGCATAAAGCATCGTAATTTTTATACAATCGTATAAAAATTATTCAATATGGAAATAAAAAATCTTCGTAAAATAAATGATTATCAGTGGGAGATTCCAAAAACCGGAAAAATGCTAGTGCCGGGAATAATTTTTGGCGATCAAAAATTAGTTGAAGAAATGGACGAAAAAGTTAAAGAACAAGTGCAAAATGTTGCTTCTCTGCCAGGGATCCTCAAGGCCTCTCTTGCAATGCCCGACTGTCATTGGGGTTATGGTCTGCCAATTGGAGGGGTCGCAGCAATGGATCAAAACGAAGGTGTAATCACTGTTGGAGGAATTGGGTTTGATTCGGGCTGCGGTCTTAGAACTTTAAAAACTGATTTAACCTTAGATGAAATAAAATCAAAAATAAAAGAGTTGGTAGATTCTCTTTTTGAAACTGTGCCTTGTGGTTTAGGATCGCGCGGGAAAATTATTTTATCAAAAAAAGAAACTGACGATCTTTTAAAAGAAGGAACAAAATGGGTTTTAAAAAATGGATATGGTGTTAAAGATGATTTGGAATATATTGAAGACAATGGATCATTTGAGGGAGCAAATCCAGATTACGTTTCAGAACGGGCAAAAAAGAGAGAAAGGGGTCAGGTTGGTACACTTGGTTCTGGTAATCATTATGAGGAAATTCAATATATAGATGAAATTTATGACAAGGAAGCAGCTCAAAAATTTGGTCTTTTTAAAAATCAAATTTTGGTTTCCATTCATTGTGGCTCACGGGCATTGGGCCATCAAATCGGAACTGATTATTTAAAAGTTTTGGCTAAAGCGTCTCGAAAATATCATATTCCGATCAATGATCGAGAATTAGTTTGCGCACCGATCAATTCAAAAGAAGGACAAAGATATTTTATGGCAAATCTCTGTGCCTTAAATTACTCTTATGCTAATCGTCAGGTCATTGTTCATTTAACCAGAGAATGTTTTAAAAAAATTTTTCCTGGAGCGAAGGTTGAAACCCTTTGGGATCTGACCCATAATTCCGCTCGTTGGGAAAAGCATGAGATCAATGGAGAATTTAAAAAAGTTTTGGTGCATCGAAAAGGAGCAACAAGGGCTTTTGGTCCAGGAAGAGAAGAGTTGCCAGAAAATTATCGTATGGTTGGTCAACCAGTTCTTATTGGAGGGACAATGGGAACTTGTTCTTTTGTCTTAAAAGGAACAGAAGTAGGTATGAATCTTGCCTTTGGCAGCGCTTCGCATGGCGCTGGCAGAGCAATGAGCAGGACAAAAGCTAAAAAAATTTGGTGGGGCCAGTCTCTACTTGAAGAGTTAAAACAAAAGGGAATTTATGCAAGAGCTGCTTCTTTCTCTGGTTTTGCTGAAGAAGCGCCTGGTGCTTATAAAGATGTAACCCAAGTAATTGAAGCAGTGGACAAAGCAGGTCTTGCTAAGAAAGTTGTGCGAATGAAGCCCTTGGGTGTAATAAAAGGATAAAATATGTTATAATAAAAGATAGGGGATATAATGTGAAATATTATCCCCTTAAAGGTCGAAAAAAAATTTAATAAATAAAATTTATAAAATTATGGATATTTGGAATACGCTTATTATAATATTAATCATTTTGCTTTTTGTTAGTGGATTTTTTGGTTACATTGAATGGAATATAAATATTCCGCTTATTATTGTTTTGATTATTTTTGGAGGCATCAGTATTTATAATGAACTGGTGAAATTACGCAATCGGGCAAAAGAGGCCTGGGCAGATATTGATGTTCAATTAAAAAGAAGATATGATTTAATTCCTAATTTGGTTGAGACAGTAAAGGGCTATGCGATTCATGAAAGAGAACTGTTAGAAAAAGTAACTCAAGCACGATCAAAGGCAATGGAAGCAAAGGATTTAAAAGAAAAAGGAGAAGCAGAAAATATTCTTTCTGGAACATTAAAGTCGTTATTTGCTGTTTCAGAAAATTATCCTAACCTGAAAGCATCTGAAAATTTTCTTGAATTGCAAAGAGAACTTCGTGATACCGAAGACAAGATTCAGGCAGCAAGAAGATTTTATAATGGAGTGGTGAGAGACCTTAATACTAGAATTGAAAGTTTTCCTGCAAATATTATTGCTTCAATGTTCAAATTTAAACCAATGGAAATGTTTGAAATCGAAAAAAAGGAAGAAAAAGAACCAGTGAAAGTAAGTTTTTAAATATAATTTTTTATGAGTTTGTATTCACAAGCTGAGGCAAATACACAAAAAACATTTTTATTGATTATAGGATTTTGTATTCTTTTGATTGGTTTTGGCTGGCTTTTTAGTTATATTTTTGATAATTATATTATTTTGATTATTGCAACTGTTTTAGCAATCTGTCAAAGTTTCTTTAGTTATTGGTATTCAGATAAGATTGTTCTTTCAACAACAAAAGCTAAGCCAATCGAAAAAAAAGATAATCCTGAGCTTTACCGTATTATTGAAAATCTTTCTATTACGGCTGGTTTGCCAATGCCAAAGATTTATATTTTAAATGAATCTCAGCCCAATGCCTTTGCAACAGGCAGAGATAAAAATCATGCAGTAATAGTTGTTACGCAAGGACTGCTGGAAAAATTAGAGAGATCAGAGATTGAAGGTGTTATTGCTCATGAACTTTCTCATATTGGAAACAAGGATATACTTTTAAGCACAGTAGTAGTAATTTTGGTCGGCATCATAGCTATTCTTTCAGATTTTTTTCTAAGAATTAGTTTTTGGGGAGGAAGAAGAAGTTCCTCAGATGAATCAAAGAGCGGTATAATAATGTTTGCTTTGGGTATTTTAGCGGCGATCTTGGCGCCAATTGCAGCTTCTCTTTTACAACTTGCTATTTCTCGTAAGAGAGAGTTTTTAGCCGATGCTACCGGAGCGCTTTTAACAAGATATCCAGAGGGGTTAGCAAGGGCGCTGGAAAAAATTTCAGATGATCCATCGCCATTAAAAACAGCCAACACATCAAATGCTCATCTTTTTATTTCATCTCCTTTTAAAGGCAATCAATCCAAAAATTGGTTGGTAAAATTATTTTCAACTCATCCACCAGTTGAGGAACGGATAAAGGCCTTAAGAGAGATGACCATATAATATAAATCTATATACTAAAAATCATTAATCACATATTATTTATGACAATAAAAGAAATTCATAATTTGGGCATAAAAATGGGGATTGAAGCAGATTTCAGAGGGAAAGATGGCGTGGAACGATTTTTGAAACGAAAACAGGAAAAATACAATGATCTTCCAGAAAAGATTAAAAAAGATTTTGATAAGGAAGCTCTAGAAAACCCTTTTTTGGATTCTCGGATTTTACATATTGCCAATGATAAAGAAATTAAAAAAATCCTGGTTGGTATTGATATTGAAGTGGCTGAAATTCTATTGGCAAAGGAAATTGGCAATATAGATTTAATTATCGGCCATCATCCTTTAGGAAAAGCATTAAGTAGCTTGTCTGATGTAATGGAATTGCAATGTGATGTTTTAAATACTTATGGTGTACCGATCAACATTGCAGAAGGATTAATGAAGGAAAGAATAGAAGAGGTTTCACGAGGGCTTAATGGATTAAATAATCAGCGTACAGTAGATGCTGCGAGGATTTTAGGATTTAATTTAATGTGCTTGCATACTGCTTGTGATAATTTGGCAGCTCAATTTTTAAAAGAGCAGATTGAAAAAAATAAGTTTGAAACAGTAGAAGAACTGATGAATTTTTTGAAGAAAATTCCCGAGTATAAAGAAGCAATAAAATTGGGTCTGGGACCAAGAATTTTTGCTGGAAGCCCTGACCGCAGATGTGGAAAGATTGCCATTACAGAAATTACTGGTGGCACGGAACCTACTTCAAAAATTTATGAGAAGATGGCTCAGGCAGGAATTGGTACTATTGTTGGTATGCACATAAGTGAAGAATCGCGCAAAGAGGCAGAAGCATCGCATCTTAATATTGTAATTGCTGGTCATATGAGCAGTGATAGTTTGGGAGTAAATTTATTTTTAGATGAATTAGAAAAAGAAAGAATAGAAATTGTTCCTTGTTCTGGATTGATAAGAATTTCTCGTCAAAAATTCTAGGTCTCCGGGATCTATTGACTTTTAAAAATATTTTTGCTAAATTTATTATTAGAAAATAAATTATGATAGAAGAAACAGTATTTTACATTTTGGCTTCTGTTTTTCTAGGAATAGCAATTATTTTTATGTGTCTAGTGTTGTTTTATTGGATAAGGACATTGAGAAATTTTCAAAAAATTAGTTCAAATTTAAAAGAGACGAGCGAAGAATTGAAAGAAAAAATAACAAGTTTTTCAGGTATTGCAGCAGGTATGGCAGTATTGATTAAAAAAATATTAGAATCACAATCAAAAAAGAAAAATAAAAAAGGTCAAAAAAATTTATAAGCAAACCTAAAATCATATTTGATTTTTAGGTTTAAAAAAACTATGGCAAAAGAAACAAAACAAGGCGCAGGAAAAAAAGTAGCAGCAGGATTATTGGCTGGAGCTATTGCTGGAATGATAGCGGGTATTTTGGTTGCTCCCAAAAAAGGTGAAGAGACAAGAAAAGAACTGAAAAACCGACTCGAAAAAAATAAGTTTGCAAAAGAAGTGGCAAAAAGATTAGAAAAGATGGGCGAAGTTACAAAAGAAAAGTACAATCAAGCAGTAGATGAAGTGTCTGATATTTACAGAAGAGCAAAAAAGGTAAAAGATGAAGACTTAAAAGAGATTGTTGAAGAGATAAGAGACAGATGGCCAGAAATTGTTAAAAAAATAAAAACTCCAACCAAACAAAAAAAATAAATATAATAATTGAATTTAAAAAGTAAGAACTTCTAATTGACGTTTGTCAAGGAAGATAAATTTATGGAAAAAACACAAGAAGAGAACATAAAACAAGAAGAAAATAAAAAGCAGAAAAAAAATCATATTGATCCTTGGATGATCACAAGTATTGTTTTATTTATGCTTATAATCGGATCAATATTTACCGATGGTTTTGGAATAAAAAATTTATTAAAAAGTTCAGACCAAATCGCTCAAAAAACATTAAAAAGTTCAGACCAAATCGCTCAAAAAACATTGGAATTTATTAACCAAAATATGTTAGCAGAGGGTTATACAGCTTCACTGGTTGAAAGTCGATACCTTAATAACGGTCTTTATGAGGTAAAGTTTAAAGTTGAAGATCAAGAATTTGATTCATATGTTTCTGGTGATGGAAAAATGTTGTTTTTACAAGGAATAAATATGGAAGAGGTGACTGCTGAAAACGAAGATCAGTCAGACGAAACAACTGTGGTTGGTGATTTTATTGAGACAGAAGACGAAATATGTACAGAGGATGGAAAGCCTATAGTATACTTTTTTGGCTCAAACAGTTGCCCTCATTGTCAATGGGAAGAACCTGTATTAAAAGAAGTAGTTTCAAAATTTGGGGACAAAATTGTTTTTCACGAAAATATTGATTCAAGTGATGATCAAGAAATTTTTGATAAATATAGCACTGGTGGAGTTCCTACCATTGTCTTGGGTTGTAAGTATTATAGAGTAGGATCAGGAGAAAACGATACTAAAGAAGTAGAATCTCAAGCCCTTACTGATTTGATATGTGATCTTACTGAAGATCAACCCAGCGATGTGTGTCAGGTAAAAACAGAGCAGGAATAGATAAGATGAATTTTCCTTTTGAAGTTCGCCGAAAATTTATTCATATTGTATTGGGAATTTTATTTTCCATTTTGATTTATTTTGATTTATTTTCCCTTCCTTTTTGGGGAGGGATTTTATTTTTAGGAATTATTTTTTCTTTTATTTTTAAAAAATATCAACTTCCTTATATTTCATCGTTTATTCTTGCTTTTGAAAGAAAAGAGGAAATTGACCATTTTCCTTTACGAGGAGCGCTTACTTTTCTTTTTGGTTCTATCTTAAGTTATATTATTTTTCCAAAGTTTATAGCTATCTCAGCAATTATTACTTTATTTTTAGGTGATTCGATTGCCTGTCTTTACGGAATATATTTTGGAAGAATCAAAGCCCCCTGGTCTCCCAAGAAACACTTAGACAGCGCTATAATAGGCGCTCTTTGCTCGGCATTTTTAATTGCTTTATTCTTTCCTCTGTGGAAAGGATTTTTAGCGGCATTAACAGCGATATTCTTTGAAAGCATTGTTGATTTTGGGAAACTGCCAAATAATCTTATTAGATTAATTTTTGATGATAATGTATTTATTCCCTTAATTAGCGGTGGTGTTTTGTTTTTATTAAATCTTTAATTGACAAATTTTTTATTTATTGCTATTAATATTAATCAACCCAAAAAATTAATTAAAGGAGGTGTACTTTAACAATTCAGGTTTGGGGTTGAGACCTGAAACAGCGATTGAAAGACAGAAAGAAGAGAAATTGAAGCCGTGTCTGGCTTTGTAAGGCAACAGGAGAAAAAAAGAAGGAAAGGAGGATTTAGCATGATAGCAGAGGTGAACCTTGAAGAACTAATTGAAAAAGGAATCGTAGAGGATCTTTTTAAAAAGGCAAGAAGAATTTATCTTGACGAAGAAAAAAAATATATTAACAGAAACCATCTTCGTCATAAGATAGAAAGTAGTATAATTTCCTGGTACAGGGAAACAAGTATGCCAGCAAAAGTTTATACTTGCTATGGCGGTATAAAAATTACAACTGAGCCGCTTTGGACTGTTTTTTTAGAGCCAATTAACGAACCGTTTTTTTCATTTAGTATTGTTCCAAAAGAAGTTATTTTGGAAACAAAAGGATTTTATCCTAAAGAAGTTAAATACAGTGTTTTAGGAAATATTAAAACAGGAGAAATGTATTTTTCATCCAGTGATCACGGCGCCTATTATAAAAAAATATATTACAGCAATGAAAAAAAATATCTACCCTATCTACCCTTGGAAAAAAAGGACCTTAATAATGGAAATAACCCCATTATTAAAATAGGTGCTAGCAATCACCTGGGACAAAGAAAGCACCGGGAAAAAAAGATAGACAAAAAAAGATGTAAAGAAGTACAGTTACTTTTAAATCAGGAAGGATTTGTTAAAAGTGAGGATCCAATAATTGTTGATATGATCAACACAATAGAAGGAAAGATTGACGGTTATATTTATCATAGAAAAGGAATAAAGAATTGGCTCGCTTTTTATTTGCTGGCAAAAGAAACAAATCACCGTCTTTTTATAAACGGCAAAGATATAGAAAATAAAAAAATTAGGAATTTTTTTAAACCATCAGCAGTTTTTTTGATTAAGGAGGATCTATTATAAAAAAAATAAGGGTAATATAATCTATTACCCTTTTTATTTAAAAATACACCTTAAAAATACACCAGGACAGCAATTAAAATAATAAAAAAAATAATTAAAAATCTTTTAAATTTTCTTTTCTTTTTTGGTTCTATTTTAAAAAAGAAGGATAAAACTAAAAAAGGAAAGATAGAAATTAAAAGAATTAATATTGCTGCTTTTGTGATGTCTATAATTTTTCACCTCCTTTACGTTTTGGCTCCTTTTTTGGCCCGAACAACGTCAACGCCTTAGGGTAGCCCTACTGTTTGCTAAAAAAGCAAACAAAAGGGCTACTCCAAAACGTTCCTCCTTTGTTTTTTAAAAATCATTAATCATTAATATAGTATAATAATTTGTTTATTTTGTCAAAAATTTAAAATAGCATTTAAAAATTCCTTTACATTATAATCAGGATTTGATATTCTTAAGGTAATAAGATACGAGATTATTAAAATACTATGATGCAAAATATTTCTCTTTTTTTTCATTGGTATTTTGTTGAAATTCCCAAAAAGATTTATCGTATTTGGTCAAATTATCTTTGGTTTTTTAAAAACTATTTTTCAATTACAGAATTGATAAAATCATTCTTTTCCCCCTGGAAAAGAATTTATTTTGAAAAAAAAACAAAGGGAATTGATTTGGAAGAATGGTTTGGTAATTTTATTTTTAATACTTTTTCAAGAGTTATTGGAATGATATTAAGATCGTTTGCAATTGTTATTGGTATAATTAGCGAGTTATTTGCTTTTGTAGCAGGTATAGTTTGTTTTGTTTTATGGTTAATTTTTCCGTTCCTTTTAATTTTTTGTTTGGCACAGGGAATTAATAATATTGTAAAATTATAATAAAAGTTGAAAGTAAAAAATATATTCATAAAAATATGTTTGATCCCTCATCAGCTCCTATTTTTAAAACAATAAACTTATCAAGAGTTTTTCCTCTGGGAATTGTAAGGTTTTTTGAAATATTTTTTTTCCTTTTATTTGTTGTCTCTTTAATCAGCATTCAGGTTTATTCAATTTTTGATTATCATTTATCATTGCTTATTGCTTATTGGTCTTTTCTTCTATGGGGAGTGTTTTTTCTCTACCGTTGTTTTTTTAATCAAAAATTAAAAAACCCGGAAATAAAAAACCCAGAGAACCTAGCTGAATTCTTGGACTTTGAATCAGCTGAGGCTGTTAATTTTGCTTTGACAAAAAAGGGGGATTTTACAATGCTTTTGCTTTTTTATTTGGCATCATTAAAAAAATTATCATTTGTATTTGAACGATTGGGACTAGACCAAAAAGAAATGCAAAAAGAGTTAAAAAAAAGATTAAAGGGCACTAAAAAAGACACTGAGGAAATTGAAGAAACATTAAGTGTGATACTAAAAGAAACATGGCGAAAAATTACCATTTTTGATCTATTCGGAGCGTTAGTTGAGACAGAGCCGCTATTTAAAAAGTTTCTTGACCCTCTTCAACTTTCTCGAAAAGATGTAAAAGAAGTTTGTCGATGGCAGGAAAGTATTTTAGAAAAGGAAATGAAAGAGAAAAGATTTTGGGAAATGGAAAATCTTTTAAAACACAGCGCTCTTTTTCAGGATTGGGCTGCTGGATATACTATTACCTTAGACAATTTTTCAATTGACATTACAAAAATGGAAAAGCCCAATCTTTTACCTTCGTTTTTCCTTCACAAAAAGGAACTTGAAAAATTAGAAAATGCTTTAATAAAATCAGAAAAAAGTTGTGCTTTGCTGGTAGGAGAGGTTGGTGTGGGGCGCAAGGAAATAATAAAAAACTTTGCCAGAAAAATTAATCAAGGCAAGAGTTTGCCTTCTCTAAATTATCAACGAGTGGTAGAAATTGATATGGCTTCTGTGCTTTCTGCGGGAAGAGAGATGGGTGATATAGAACGATTTTTAAGGATAATATTTAACGAAGCAATTCAAGCTGGAAATGTAATCTTGGTTATTCGTCAAATTCATAATTTTATTGGTTTTGAGTTTGGGGCAGAAAGTATAGGAAAAATTGATATTTCTTCTGTTTTAAATCAGTATCTTTCTATACCTGGATTTAGGTTAATAGGAATTACTACTTATGAGGGGTTTCATCGTGCTATTGAAAAGGTACCTGAACTTCAAGGCCAGTTTGAAAAAATTGAAGTAAACCCTCCGTCTAAAGAAGAAACTTTAAGAATTGTTGAAGATGAAATTTTAAAAATTGAAAAAAGAGCACAGGTATTTTTTCCATTTCGCTCAATAAAAGAGATTGTTGAATTATCTGATAAATATATTCAAACAATACCTTTTCCTAAAAAAGCAATTGATCTCTTGGAAGAATTAATAATCTATGCTTTAAGAATTGCCAGAACCAGAAAAATTCAGCCAGAGGTGGTAGAGGCGTTTATTTCAGAGAAGACAGAAATTCCAGTAGGCAAGGTGGCTCAACAAGAAAAGGAAATTCTTTTAAACCTGGAGAATCTTATTCATCAGCGGTTGGTCAATCAGGAAGAAGCAGTTTCAGAAATTGCAAATGCCCTTAGAAGAGCGCGAGCAGGTATTCAAGAAAGAAAAAAACCTATTGGAAATTTTTTATTTCTTGGCCCCACTGGTGTAGGAAAAACTGAAACAGCAAAGTGTCTTGCACGTATCTATTTTGGATCAGAGAAAAGAATAATAAGACTTGATATGTCAGAATATCAAACATTAGGCTCTATTAGTCGTTTAATTGGTACTGCTCGTGAGCCAGGATACTTTACCACGCAAATAAGAGAAGATCCATTTTCATTGGTGTTGCTTGATGAAATAGAAAAATCACATCCTAGTATTTTAAATTTATTTTTACAGGTTTTAGATGAAGGATTCTTAACTGATGGTGCAGGTAAAACAGTAGATTTTAAAAATACCATTATTATTGCAACTTCTAATGCCGGAGCCGAGTTAATTCGACAAGCGGTTTTAAAAGGTAGGGACCTAATGGAATACAAAGAAGAATTTATTAATGAAATTTTAATGGGAGGAATTTTTAAACCAGAATTTTTAAATAGATTTGATGCTGTTGTTCTTTATAAGCCCCTTTCCAAAGAACATTTTCAGAAAATTGCTGCACTAATGATAAAAGATATTCAAAATGGTCTTCTAGAAAAAAATATTGAATTTTCTTTTGATTCAGAATTGGTTGTAAAAATTGCTGAGATAGGATATAACCCTGAGTTTGGAGCAAGAGAAATGAAACGTGTAGTCCAAAATAAATTAGAAAATAATATTGCCAAAGCAATCCTTGCTGGTGAAATTAAAGAAGGGGACAAAATTACCATTGATCCTGCTAATTTTGAAGTAAAAAAGATAAAAAAAGAAATTGTTTTTTAGCTTTATGCAAAATAAATCAAAAAAGATTAAATGGAGTATTTTTTTTATTTTGATTGCAATTTTAATTATTTTTGTCTTTGATTTTGAAAATAGAAACCAGACAGAACAGCAAAACAACAATCAAGATGTGAATCAAGATAAAATAGAAAATCCGTTATTAACAATAAGAGAGGTTATTTTACCTACCCCTTTAATTTTATCAGAAAAACAAAATGAAATTGATGCACTAGAAAAAGAAAAAATTTTATTCTGGACTAATTTTTACAGAATAAATAACAATGTTCAAGAACTTACAGAAAATGAAATTTTAAATCAAGCTGCTCAGCAAAAAATAAAAGATATGTTTGAAAAACAATATTTTGAGCATATTTCACCAGAAGGCATAGGCGCAGCTGATATTGTTGAGGGGCTTTCTTATAAATATTTAATGGTAGGTGAAAATCTTGCTCTTGGAAATTTTAAAGATGAAAAAGATTTAGTTGATGCTTGGATGGCAAGTCAGGGCCATAGAGAAAATATTTTAAATTCAAAATTCAAAGAAATTGGTATTGCTGCCGATCGAGGCATTTTTGATGGTGAAAAAACTTTTTTAGCAGTTCAAATTTTTGCTACTCCTTTATCAAAATGTCCATTACCTGACGAAGAACTTAAAAAAAGCATTAAGGAGAAAGAAAAAGAATTAGATAATCTTCAAAATGAAATAAATCTTTTAGAAGATGAAATAGAGAGCCTTAAAAAAGAACAAGAAATGGTGTATAATCAAGGTAAGGATTTAGTAATAAATGAAGAAATTGAGGCTGCTAATCAGAGGTTAAAAGAGTTAAACGATAAAATCAATTTGAAAATACAAAAATATAATCAATCGATTATAGAATTTAATAATCTTACCCAAGAAGTGGAAGATTTAATTTCTCGTTATAATTTACAGGTGAATAATTTTAATCAATGCCTTACTCAATAGGAATATTTCTTATCAATTATGAAGAAAAAATGTAATCATAAAAAGTTTAATCAAGATAAAAGTAAGCAAAAAATAAAAGTTAAGATAAATTCTGAATGGGAAGAAATTCATTACCAAATAGAAAAAAAATGGCAGCAGATTTGGAAAAATCAAGGAACATTTAAAGCTAAAAATACATCAAAAAAGCCGAAGTTTTATTGTTTGGATATGTTTCCCTATCCATCTGCTTATGGACTACACGTAGGTCATTTAAAGGGGTATACATTTTCTGATCTTATTACAAAGAAGAAAAAAATGGAAGGGTTTAATGTATTGCATCCAATGGGATTTGATGCTTTTGGTCTCCCTGCAGAAAATTTTGCTATTAAAACAGGAATTCACCCTGCCATTACCACAAAAAAGGCAATTTCTAATATTAAAAAACAATTAGTTTTTGCTGGAATGGGATATGATTGGGAAAGAGAAATTATTACCTGTAAACCAGAATATTATAAATGGACTCAGTGGATGTTTTTACAGCTCTATAAAGCTGGACTTGCTTATAAGAAAAAAGCACCTGTGAATTTTTGTCCGTCTTGTAAAACAGTATTGGCAAATGAACAGGTGATTGAAGAAAAATGTGAAAGATGTTCAAGCATAGTGGAAAAACGCTATTTGGAACAGTGGTTTTTAAAGATTACTGATTACGCTGAAAGATTATTAAAAGACCTTGATAAAATTGATTGGCCAGAAAAAATAAAAATAATGCAAAAAAATTGGATAGGAAAAAGTGAAGGAACAGAAATAAGTTTTCAATTAACAAAAAATAATTTGCAACTTAAGGTATTTACTACTCGAACAGATACAATTTTTGGTTGCACTTATGTAGTTATTGCACCAGAACATCCGCTTATTGAACAGTGTAAGTCAAAAATTGAAAATTTTAACGAAATACAAAATTATATTCAAAAATCAAAGAATAAATCAGAAATTGAAAGAACCTCTGAAAGTAAAACAAAAACAGGAATAAAAATAAAAGGAATAAAAGCTATTAATCCTGTTAACAAAAAAGAAATTCCAATTTTTGTTGCTGATTATGTTTTAATGGAATATGGAACAGGAGCAGTAATGGGCGTACCCGCGCATGATGAAAGAGATTTTGCTTTTGCTGATCGTTATCAGTTGCCCATTAAAACAGTAATTGTTCCTCGAGATAAATCAAAAATAAAAAACATAAAAATTAGTAAAAATGGAGCCTTTATTGAAGATGGTATACTTATTAATTCTGGAATATTTACAGGTTTGTCTTCAAATGAAGCACGGCAAGCAATCACTCAGTATTTAGCAAAAATAGGCAAAGCAAAAAAATCAACTTATTATCGGTTAAGAGATTGGTTGGTTTCTCGTCAAAGATATTGGGGAGCGCCAATACCAATTATTTATTGTAAAGATTGCGGTGAGGTGCCAGTACCAGAAAAAGATTTGCCAGTAAAACTTCCTAGAGTAAAAGATTTTAAACCAAGCGGAGATGGAAAAAGTCCACTGACAAATTCAAAAACTTTTGTTAATACCATTTGTCCCAAATGTGGTAAAAAAGCAAAGAGAGAAACTGATACTCTTGACACCTTTGTTTGCTCTTCTTGGTATTTTTTAAGATACACCGATCCCAAAAATAAGAGAAAACCATTTGAGAAAACCAAAATTAAAAAATGGCTTCCTGTGGATCTTTATATCGGTGGAGCTGAACATGCAGTAATGCATCTTTTATACGCACGTTTTTTTACCAAAGCATTAAAAGACCTAGGATATCTTGATTTTTCAGAACCATTTTCAAAACTTTTTAATCAAGGTACTATTTATTATAAGGGTGCAAAAATGTCAAAATCCAGAGGAAACGTTATTAGACCAGATGAAATTATCAAAAAATATGGATCTGATACAATACGGGTTTATGAACTGTTTATGGGACCAGCTGATCAATCAACAGAATGGTCAGATAGGGGAGTAGTAGGGTGTTATCGATTCTTACAAAGAGTATGGAACTTACAAGAAAAAATCCAAAACCCAAAATCCAAAACCCAAAATCAACATTTGCAAAAACTTTTGCACAAAACAATAAAAAAGGTGAGTGAAGATATTGAAAATTTCAGGTTTAATACAGCAGTTTCTAGCCTAATGATTTTAACCAATCAATTAGAAAAAGAAAAAGAGATTTCAAAAGAATATTATGAAATATTAATAAAATTATTATCTCCAATGGCTCCTCATATTACAGAAGAGTTATGGCAACGATTACATTATAAAAACAAAACTGTTAAAAGGGTTTTATCAATATTTGATGAAAAATGGCCAACATATGATTTAAAGATCGTTGAAGAAGAAAAAATAACTTTGGTTGTTCAGGTTAATGGGAAAAAACGTGATATAGTGGAAGTAAATAAAAATATTTCTCAAAAGGAAATTGAAAAATTAATTTTCCAAAGGGAAAATGTAAAAAAATATCTTCAAGGGAAAAAGGTTAAAAAGATAATTTTTGTGCCCAAAAGATTAATAAATATATTAGTATAAAATATTACTATGGAGAAAATTTTATTTGCAGGATCTTCTAATTTTGACAAAATGGCTGAAAAAATAGCCAAAGCATCTCATATTCATTTTGGTAATATTTTAATTCAAAAATTTGCTTGTGGTGAAAAATATATTCAATTATTGAATGATGTAAAGGGAAAAATAGTTTATATTTATCAAACAGCGAACGAGAATCCTGATGAGATAATAATGGAAACCCTTTTAATGGCAAACGCTGCAAAAGAAAACGGTGCGAAAAAGATTATTTTGATTTCTCCACTGCTTTTGTATTCAAGACAAGATAAAAAAACTACTAAGGACAAAAGAGAACCCATTTCTGCCAAATTATTAGCTCGTTTATATGAAACAGCAGGGATAGGCAAGATTATTACCTGTCATCTTCATAGTGAGTTAATTTTAAAATTTTATAAAATTCCTATTTTAAATCTTAAGGTTTATCATTTATTTGCAAAAGAATTGAAAAAAATTATTAAAAAACAAAGAGATTGGCAAGTAGTATCTCCAGACGAAGGGGCAAGAAAAGACGGACAAAAATTTGCCCAAATACTAGGTGGTCTTGAGACCGCTTTTTTTAAAAAAGAAAGAGAGAGCCCTGATAAAAAAATAAATATGGTTTCTTCTCTTAATTTTTATGGTAACATTAAAGGAAAAAATGTGATTTTGTTTGATGATATGGTAGACACAGGAGGTACAATTATTAAAGCAAAGGAAAAATTAATTTTAATGGGAGCAAAAAAAATAATATTGGCTGCTGTACATCCAGTGTTGTCAGGAAACGCTAAGGAAAAACTAGAAAAAGCAAATTTTTTTAAAATATTTTTTTCTAATTCTGTTCCTATAAATGATTGCAGTAATAAATTAATGAAAAATCTAGAGATTATAGATCTTACATCTGAAATAAAAAAGCACTTATGAGTAATAAGAAATTCAACCAACAAAAATTTAATCAATTTATTATAGAAAATAATGTCATTGGTTTTTTTCAACAGCCCATTACTCTTAAATCAGGAAGAAAATCTCATTGTTATGTTAATTGGCGAAATGTAAGCAATGATGTTTTTTTAATGGATAGATTAACAGATTTTGTTATTGATTTTGTAAAAGATAAAAATCTTCAACCAGATTGTTTTTATGGCGTACCAGAAGGGGCAACAAAATTAGCTATTCTGGTTCAGTATAAATGGGCAAAAAAATCTCCTTTTTATGGTCCTTTTTCTCATATTCTTGCAATGGGTAGAGGAAAACCTAAGGATCATGGCGATGAAAAAGACAGATTTTTTATTGGTGTTCCCAAAGGAAAAGTAATCATACTTGAAGATGTAACTACCACTGGCTATTCGCTCCTTGAAAGCATCAACACTATTAAAAAAATAAAAGAAGCAAGTATTATTGCTGCAATTGGACTAACCAATCGAATGGAAAAGGGGCTTGATGGAAAAAGTGTAAAAGAGTCGGTTGAAGAAAAAGGTGTTCCTTATTTTCAAATGTCAAAACTACCTGAACTTTTATTTCTTGCCTGTCAAAAAAACAATCCCTCAAAAGAAATTGCTCAAAAAGTAGAAGAAGAATTTCAACAATACGGCATTGAAAAATTAAAATTGCTTAATTAAAATGATCAATTATGGGAAAAGAAAATTTTGCTGATAAATTACTTGATAAAATAAATGTATTTAAAAACCCAACCTGCATTGGTCTTGATCCAAGAATCGAAGGTATTCCTTATTTTTTAAGAAAAAAAGAAGAAAAGATAGACAAAATATTATTTAATTTTAATAAAATGATCATTGATGCCACTTGTGATATTGTTCCGGTTTTCAAGATACAAATGGCTTTTTACGAAAAATATAAAGAAAGAGGCATTAAAGCCCTGGAAAACACAATTTTTTATTTAAGAAAAAAACAAAAAATTATTATTATAGATGGTAAAAGAAATGATATTGGTCCTACGGCTGATGCCTATGCTGATGCCTATCTTACAAAAGAAGGATTTGATGCTGATGCAATTACTGTTAATCCATATTTAGGCAGTGATGGAATAAATCCCTTTATTGAAAAAGCTATTAAATATGGAAAAGGTGTTTTTATTTTAGTTAAAACTTCAAATCCTTCTTCAAAAGATTTTCAAGACAAGATACTTAAAAATGGAAAACGGTTATATGAAGAAGTAGCAAAAATGGTAAATCAATGGGGAAGAGGAACAAAGGGAAAAAATGGTTATCAAGTCGTTGGTGCGGTTGTAGGAGCCACCTACAAAAAAGAAGCAATGATTTTAAGAAAAATAATGCCAAAGAGTATTTTTTTAGTACCAGGATATGGGGCGCAGGGTGGCAGTGCCAAAGATGTTATGGTCAACTTTGATAAGAATCAAAAAGGAGCAATTATTAACAACTCACGTGAAATTATATTTGCATGGCAAAGCAGTCCTTATAAAGAGAAATTTGGTCCACAAAAATTCGATATGGCAGCTCGAGAGGCAACAATAAAAATGAAAAAAGATCTTTCTTGTGCTTTTCAAATATGAAAACATATAAAAAAAATGATGATTCAAATAACCTCATTTTTTTGAAATTGGGCGGAGCTTTAATTACAACCCCTAAACCTTATACGCCTCATCTTTTAAAAATAAAAGAAATTGCAAAAGAAATTTATCAATTAAGGCAGAAAATGAATTTTCAATTATTATTGGGCAACGGCGGGGGATCATTTCCTCATATATCAGCCAAAAAATATAAAACAAAAGAGGGGATAGTAAATAAAAAAAGTATTCGAGGAATAAGTATTGTTGAAAATGATGCTGCTAAATTAAATAGAATTTTGATAGAAGAGTTAATAAGGGCTGGTGAAAATGCCATTTCCATACAGCCATCGTCAGTATTTTTAACAGATAACAATACAATAAAAAGTTATTATTTGGAGCCCCTTAAATATTACTTAAAATATGATATGATTCCAGTAATTTATGGAGATGTAGTAATTGATATAAAAAAAGGTTGCACAATATTATCCACAGAAGCACTTTTTAATTTCTTGGCAAAAAAATTAAAACCTAAAAAAATTATAATGATGAGCAAGGTTGATGGTGTTTACGATAGCAATAAAAAAATAATTCCAGAAATAAACAAAGATAATTTTTCTAAAATAAAAAATTTTTTAAAAGGGGCTGATAAAATTGATGTGACAGGTGGTATGTTGCACAAAGTAGAAGAATCAGTTGAAATTGCAAAAGAAGGCGTTGAGGTTTGCATAATAGGTGGAAAAAAAGGTAATTTAAAAAAATGTCTTAAAGGTGAACCAATTGGCACTCTTATAAGATATTAAAAAATCCTTGACTTTATACCCTTAAAAGGTTTAAAATAGATTATTAATAATAAAAATATGTGTGGTATTGTTGGTTATATAGGCGAACAAAAAGATCCTTGGATTGGTATTGAGGCATTAAAACGTTTAGAATACCGAGGATATGATTCAGCAGGAATGGCTGTTTTTAATCCAGAAAAAAAGGAAATATTCTCTTTAAAAGCAGCAGGAAAAATATCTTCACTAGAAGAGAAGTTTTCAAAATCAAAAATTTCTGGCAGTCCATTTATTCTTCATACTCGCTGGGCAACTCATGGCGAACCTAATGAAATTAATGCACATCCTCATCCTGATTGTAAAAAAAATATCTGGGTTGTTCATAATGGCATTATTGAAAACTATCAAGTTTTAAAACAAAAGCTTGAATCATTGGGTCATCGTTTTGTTTCTGAAACTGATACTGAAGTGCTTTCGCATTTGATAGAGCATTTTTTTAAAGGGAACCTGGAAGAAGCAGTAAGAAAGGCATTAAAATTGGTAAAAGGAACATATGGAATTTTGGTTATTGCAAAAGATGATCCAGAAAAAATTGTGGCTGCTAAAAATTCCAGTCCCTTAGTTATTGCTATTAATAATGGGGATATTTTTATCGCTTCGGACCCAGCAGCTATTTTAACACATTCCAAAAAAGTAATTTTTCTTGACGATAAAGAAATTGCTGTTTTAAAGCCAGGACATTTTTTTGTTACTGATCTTAACAATCATATTAAACAAAAAGAATTTTCTGAAATAGAATGGTCGTTAGAACAAACACAAAAAGGCGGTTATCCTCATTTTATGCTTAAAGAAATTATGGAACAGCCCGACAGTTTGAAGGATTCTCAAAGAGGAAGAATTGTGCTCTCAGAGGGAATAGCAAAATTGGGAGGACTTGAAAATGTTAAAGACAAATTACGAGAGATTGAAAGATTAATTTTTGTTTCTTGCGGAACTGCTTACTATGCCGGGTTAGTGGGAGAATATATGATCGAAGAATACGCTGGGATTCCTGTAGAGGTTGATCTTGCTTCAGAATTTCGTTATCGAAAACCTATTTTAAATAAAAAAACAGCAGTTTTTGCTATTTCTCAAAGCGGAGAAACAGCTGATACTTTAGCAGCAATCAGAGAAGTAAAGGAGAAGGGCGTTTTGGCCTTAGGAATTGTTAATACCGTTGGATCAACCATAGCCAGGGAAACAGATGCTGGAGTTTATAATCATGCAGGTCCTGAAATAGGTGTTGCTTCCACTAAAGCATTTACTTCTCAACTTGAGGTTTTAGCACTTTTAACCGTTTTACTTGGGAGACAAAGAGATATGAGTTTAGTAATGGGTCAAAGAATTTTGAAAGAGATCTTAATAATTCCAGAATTAGTAAAAAAGGTTTTAATTTTAAGTCCGCAAATAAAAGAGCTGGCTTCAAAATACAAAGATGTAAATGATTTTTTATTCATTGGAAGAAAATATAACCATCCTATTGCTCTAGAAGGTGCACTGAAGCTGAAAGAAATTTCTTATATTCACGCTGAGGGTTATGCGGCTGGTGAGATGAAACATGGACCAATTGCTCTTATTTCTGAAAAATTTCCCACCTTTGCTATTGCGCCATCAGATAGCGTTTATGAAAAAATGATTTCAAACATAAGAGAGATAAAAGCAAGAAAAGGACCTGTAATTGCCCTAGCGACCGAAGGAAATGAAGAAATCAAAAAGATAGTAGATGATGTTATTTATATTCCAAAAACATTAGAAATGCTTACCCCTCTTTTGAGCGTAATTCCATTGCAATTATTTGCTTATTATGTAGGGGTTTCTCGTGGATACGATGTTGATAAACCTCGTAATTTAGCAAAGTCAGTAACTGTTGAGTAAAAGGACTATTTTCTTTTTTTTGGTTTGCCTTTAAAAAGGGGCTTGATTTTTTTTATTTTTAAATTAAAATTATAAGTTGTATTAAAATAAAATATATTAATTGCGCCCGTAGCTCAATTTGGTAGAGCAGTGGCCTTTTAAGCCATTGGTTCCGCGTTCGAGTCGCGGCGGGCGCACATATAAAAGGTAATGAAAATTATGAAAAAAATTATAAAAATAATTTTAATTTTTATAGGAATAATCATTGTTTTGGGAGGATTAATTTTTTTTAAAGGAGTAAATACCTTTTCTGCTATTAGCAGTAGTGACTCATTAACTTCTCTTAAAAATGATGACCGATGGGATATATTAATACTTGGACACCAGCCCACGGGTGGTCTTACAGACAGTATAATGGTCCTTTCATATGAAAAAGACAGCAAAAAAGTAGTTATTTTTTCTATTCCTAGGGATCTATGGGTTGATATTCCAGATCATGGTAAAGAAAAAATAAATTATGCTTATGTGGCTGGTCAGAAAAATAATTCTGATGGCGGAGGTTTAAAATTAGCAAAGGAAATTGTTTCAAATATCACGGGTCTTGATATTGATTTTGCTGTTGCCGCAGACGTAGAAGCATTAGAAGAAATTGTAGATACATTAGGAGGAATTGAAGTAAAAGAAGATCGATACTTTTCTTTAGATTTTTATGGAAATTATGTGACAATAAGACCAGGAATAAATAATTTATCTGGCAGTGAAACACTGGCTTATGTAGGATCACGAGCTACTATTGGATCTGATTTTGGAAGAATGGAACGGCAACAAAAAGTTTTAATTGCTATAAAGGATAAAGTAACTTCATTGGGATTACTTTCAAGACCTGATAAAATTTGGAATATTTTTAACAGCATTGAAAAGCATATAGAAACAGATATTCCCTTGTCACAGGTAAAAGATCTGATAGAAATGGCTTCCTCTATGGAAATTGAAAACATTGAAACAATTGTTTTTGACACATCAAATTATTTATATTCAACACATAGTAATGGTGGCGCCTATATCCTTTTGCCAAAAGCAGGGAATTTTTCAGAAATTCAAACAGTTTGCCAAAACGCATTTATTGAGGAGGAGGGGGAGGAGAAATAAGAAGAAAAAAATTAAGAATAGAGCTGTAAAAAGTTTGGTTGTTTTAAATTACTTTAACTTTAAAAATTATAATCTATGAAAATTAATCTGCAAAAAATTTTTATTTTTGTTTTAATCCTTGTTGGTGGGTTTTGGTGTGGCTATTTTTTTAATCAAAAAATAAATATTGAAGCCCAGCAAGGAGCAAATTTTAATCTTCTTTTTAAAACTTGGAATCAGATTGAAAATAAATTTTATAAATTTTCTGAAGAGAAAGCAGAAGAATTAAAGCAAGAAATGCTTTATGGTGCAATTGAAGGAATGGTCCAAAGCTTAAACGATCCTTATTCAGATTTTTTAAGACCTGAAGAATCATTGCAACTTAAAGAAGATCTTAGCGGCAGTTATGAGGGTATTGGGGCTGAAATTGGAATTAGAGATAATATATTAACTGTTATTTCACCTATTAAAGGCACACCAGCTGAAAAAGCAGGTATAATGGCGGGTGATAAAATTTTAGAAATCAATGGCGAGAGCACCGAAGAGATGACTCTTACCCAAGCCGTAATGAAAATTCGAGGAAAAGCAGGTACAGAAGTCAATCTTAAAATCAATAGAGACGAAGAAATTTTAGAGATAAAAGTTATCAGGGCAAAAATTGATATTCCCACCTTGGACTTTGAAATGTTAAATAATAATATTGCCTATATTCAACTTTATAATTTTTATGAAGATGCTCCAGCAGAATTTAAAACAGTATCTCAGGAAATATTAAAATCAGGCACTAATAAAATTATTCTTGATTTAAGAAATAATCCAGGAGGATATCTTTCGGTGGCAACTGATATTGGAAATTTATTTATTGAAAGAGGAAAAGTGATATTAAAAGAAGATAGAGGAAGAGCAGGAATAGATGAAATTTTATCATCAGGACCAGGTGCTTTTTCTCAATTTCAGGTAATAATTTTGATCAACGAAGGATCTGCTTCTGCATCTGAAATTTTAGCAGGAGCCATAAAGGAAAATAATCCTAACACTACCACTATTATTGGAAAAACAAGTTTTGGCAAGGGAACAGTTCAAGAATTTATCCCTTTAAGCGACGGTTCTTCTTTAAAATTAACAATTGCTGGTTGGTTATTGCCATCAGGGGAATCAATTGACGGCAAAGGAATTTCACCAGATATTGAAGTTGAAATGACAGAAGATGATGTAAAAGCAGGAAGAGATCCTCAACTTGAAAAAGCAATAGAAGAAGTATCTAAATAAATTTCCAAACTCCAAACTCCAAACTCCAAATTCCAAACAAATACTAAACACTAAATAGAAATCAGTTGTCAGAAATCAGAAAACAGAAATTATTATTACATAAATTTCCAAGCTCCAATAACCAATGACCAATCAAATTCTAATGTTCAAAATTCTAAACAAAAGTGTACAACACCATTGAACATTAGGATTTAGAGCTTAAAGAACTTCGTTCTTTTCGCCCTTCGCTCGGCTTCGCTGAGCTTGGAATTTGATTGAAAATTGGAATTTGTGATTTGGAATTTAATAGTTTACGCGCAACGCCAACGTTTACCGTAAGACGTTAAACGGTAGCGCAGCGCGGCAAGCGATAATAAGATTTATTTTGTATTTAGAATTTTAATCTTGGAACTTCTTTTACAAAATAAAAGTTTATGTTTCCTCTTTATGATGAAACTCATCAGTATAGGCATAAAACTCCAATTGTTACTAGTGGATTAATTTTTTTAAATATTCTCATTTTTCTTTTCACTTTATTCAATCTAGAAACAGTAGTTGAAGTATTTGGAATGGTACCTCAAGATATTTTGGCAGGAAAAAATCTTCAAACCATTTTTACCTCTATGTTTTTACACAGTGGATTTGCCCATCTTATTGGCAATATGTGGTTTTTGTGGATTTTTGGTGATAATTTAGAATCAACCTTAGGAAAAGCACGTTTTTTATTTTTTTATCTTTTATGTGGTGTTTTAGCTGCTGTTGGTTATTGTTTTGTTACTGAAGAAAAAAATATTCCTGTGATTGGTGCATCGGGAGCTATTGCTGGAATACTAGGTGGATACTTTGTAATTTTTCCACGAAATCAAATTAGAACCCTAATTCCTATTGGATTTTTTTTTACTACTATTAGAGTTCCAGCCATTATTTTTCTTTTTATTTGGATCTTTTCCCAATTTTTTTTAACAGATCCTAATGTTGCAACTGGCGCACATATTATTGGATTTTTTGCTGGTATGACACTTGTAAAATTATTTCAAAAAAGGTAAAATACTTTACTGGCGCATTCGTCTATCGGCAGGACACCAGGCTTTCAATCTGGCAAGATGGGTTCGACTCCCATATGCGCCGTTATTTTATTAAATTAGTTAAAAACACCCCTTGACCGCAAAGGGTGTTTTTTTTTATTCTAAGAATACCTTTTCTTTGAATTCCTCCATCTTTTTTTGTAAAGAAGGATAATTCTTAAAATCAGGGTCCTTTTTTAAAATATCTTCAACTTCTTTTTTTACTTCTTCTACCAAGGAAACATCTAGTAAAGAAGCCATTGCCAAATCGGGTATTCCTGATTGTCGTGTTCCGATAAAATCACCAGGTCCACGAATTTTTAAATCTTTTTCAGCCAATTCGAAAGCATTTTCAGCAGAAACAATAGCATTTAATCTTTGTTTGGTTCTTTTAGCAGAAGATTCTGTAAATAGAAAACAATAACTTTGTTCTTCTCCTCGTCCCACTCTGCCCCTAAATTGATATAATTGAGATAGTCCAAATCGATCTGCTCCTTCAATAATCATTACTGTAGCATTGGGTACATCAATGCCTACTTCCACTACTGGCGTCGATACTAAAATTTGAATTTCTCCGTTTTTAAATGCCCTCATTACTTCTTCTTTTTCTTTTTGTTTCATTCTACCGTGCAGAAGACCTAACCGAAGATCTGGAAAAATTTTTTCTTTGAGCCGTTTAAATTCTTTTTCTGCCGCTTTTACCTCTACTAATGAAAGATAAACTCCAAACTGAGATTTTGTTGATGGACGAGCTAACTTTTTAGATTCTTCGATTAGGGGACACACCACAAATCCCTGATGGCCTTTTTTCACTTCTTGCCTTAAAAATTCATATACCTTATTTCTTGCTGAATCTCTTGAACTAACTACTTTTGTAATAATTTTTTTTCTGCCCTTTGGCAATTGTTTAATTTGAGAAATTGAAAGATCTCCATAAAGAGCCAAAGCTAAAGTACGAGGAATTGGTGTCGCTGTCATTGATAAAGAATGAGGAATTAATTGGTTTAAAGAATCGTTATTTAATTGAGAATTTAAAATTTTGGGATTACGTAAAAGTTTTGCTCGTTGTTCCACGCCAAATCTATGTTGCTCGTCAATCACTACCAAACCTAGATTTTTAAAAATTACCCGTTCTTGAATCAAACTATGAGTGCCAATCACAATATCAATTGCCCCCTTTTTTATCATTTTTAAAAAATCTTCTTCTTTTGTTTTTTTATCAAGGTTTTCATCTTTTGACTGGGGCGTCAATAAGGTTTCCTGATTTTTATCAAATATTCTTGTGCCAGCGCTAGTTAATAATCCAAGAGAAACGTCAAGTCCCTTAAATAATTTTATTAGTTCTTTGAAATGTTGTTCTGCTAAAATTTCAGTGGGAGCCATTATAGCTACTTGATAACCATTTTTTGCTGTTACAAAAGAGACAAGGGCCGCTACTACAGTTTTTCCAGAACCCACCTCTCCTTCCAATAAGCGGGACATTGGAACTCCTTTTTGCATATCATCTAAAATTTCTCTCATTACTTTTTTTTGATCCTCAGTAAAAGAAAAAGGAAGGTTTGTTTTAAATTTTTCAATATATTCAATTTTAGGAATAATTTTTGGTGCTGATTTTTGTTTAAGATTTTTTTTCTGTTTTTGGTAAAAAAGTTGAATTAAAAAAAGTTCTTCAAACGCAAATCTTTTTTTAGCAATTTCTGCTTCTTCTTTGGTTCTAGGAAAATGGATTTGAAAAAAAGCTGTACTGATTTTGGGAAATCCTTTCTTTTTTAATATCTCTTCCGGTAAAAATTCTTCTATTTCTTGAGCATATTTTTGCAATAATTGATAGATTAATCGGCGTAACCAGCGAGAACTTATTCCTTCTGTTTCAGGATACACTGGAACCAAACCTTCGGTATGAATAAGAGTAGCTTCGTTTGAATGATTAGAAGGGGATTCAATTATTTCATAAACCGGACTAGAAAAGAAAATACTATTTTTAGATTCTTTTATTTTGCCAGCAAAACGCGCTTTTGTTCCCTTGGGCAAGGTTTGAGCAAGATAGGGTTGATTGAACCAAATACATTTTATTGCTCCACTTTCGTCTTCTATTAATGCCTCTGTTAAAAACATTTTTCTTACAGGACTTCTTCTAGTTTTAATCTCTTTTATTTTTCCCTCAATTGTTACTTCTTCGCCAATCTTTAATTCATTGATCTTTTTTACATTAGAAAAATCATCATAACGAAAAGGAAAGTGATAAAAAAGATCACCAATGGTTTTTATACCCAATCGCTGCAATCGTTTTAAATATACAGGTCCCACATAACGAAAAGATTCAATTGGTTGATCAAGTTTCATAATAATTATTATAATCTATAATAAATTTTATTAAAAGATGCTTAAATAAAAAATGATAGGGAATTATCCTATCATTTAATTTTGCCCTCGAGAGGAATCGAACCCCTATTTGAGGCTCCGCAAGCCCCTGTTCTATCCGTTAAACTACGAGGGCATTTTACAATCCGATTTTTCTAAAAACTTTATCAATAAAATTTCTTTTAATTTCTTGTTCTGGCAAATAACCTGAAAGAATATGTTTAATTTTATTAACATCTTTTTTATTAAAGGGGAGAATAATATTGCCTGGAAAGTTTCTTTTATGTTTGATGTAAATTTCAAATGGTTCTTCTTCGATTATCCAAAAACTTTCAAGATAATCCCAAGGAAACACCTCATTTCCTATTTTAATGCCGTTTTTCAAAATAGCAAATGACTGTTCTTTTTGATAATAAGGGAATAAAAAGATTAAAAAACTAATAACAATCACCATTCCCGCTCCCCAATAATTTTTATCCATTATAAAAAAAACAAAACAAATAATTAAAAAAATACTTATTCCTATTTGCCATCGTTTATCAATAACTTCTTTAACATCATTTTTCCATTCAAAAATTACTTCTTTTTGATCTGGCAATTGCTTATCTTTTTGAAAAAAATTAAATCTCATATATTAATTAATATTTATCTCAAACAACGGTCTGCTACTGAAGTTGCTCCGAATGATTCAGGTTTAATTTTAACTTCAAAACCATTTCCTTTTATCATTCCTACTATTTCTTTAATCATTTCCCTCGTGCCACCTGCCTGCCCAATATCAGTATGAATTTCAAGATCTTTTAAGTTGTGAGGATGATTTTTTTGTAAATGTTTTTCCAATAATTCTCTTAATTTTACTGCTAATGTTAAAGATTTCATTGTTTCTTCATAAATTCTAGTTCGCAAAGTGTATTTCTTTCCAGTTCTTGATCTTTGATAGAAAAATCGTCCTCCTTTGCCTTTACGATGCAAAACAATCGCTGTAACAAACTCAGGATCTTCTTTTCCCTCAGAATCAGTACCCACAATTAATTGATAAATATCATCAGGGTTTTTTAAAATAAAATCGATCAAACTATCAATAACTTGATTAAGGCTCATTTTACCATAAGTAGGACTTTGAAAATAATCAGACATATTATCAATAATTATCCTTTTTATTTTTTCTTTGCTTCCTCTAACGCTTTTTTTAATTTATTTTTATCAGGTTCTTCTCGTTTTTGGTTGGATAATTCTTTTAAAGAAATTTCTTTTTTTTGTAGATTTTTCTCTTCTTTCTCTCTTTCAATAATCTTTTTTGTTTCTTGATTTCCCATCCATCGAGCAATTTTTTGTTCAACTTTTTCTCTTTCTGTTCCATATCGTTCTCGAGACAATTTTATAATTTTTTCTTTGTAACTTTTTTCAGGTTTTGGAAGGGGAGGAAGAGTAACCGCAGCAAAAGGCCGGGACGTAACTCCATCTATCATTAATTTTAAATATATATTATATTTTGGTAAATTAACAAGATTATATAGATTAATCTCTGGTTCAAACTCTTTTTCTAAAAATTCAGCATCAGGGGCTCCGACACGAAAAGCAATAATAGTGCCTACATTACCAAATACTGCATCTCTTACCACTTCTTCCATTTGTGCAATGTATTGATGAGCAAGGGTGAGACAAAGCCGATATTTTCTTGCTTCAGACAAAATGGTTACAAACGCTTCAGTGGCGAAATTTTGAAATTCATCTACATATAAAAAGAAATCTTTTCTTTCTTCTTCTGGTATATCAATTCGTGACATCGCCGCCAATTGAAGTTTTGTAACCAACAGTGCTCCCAATAATTTTGCAGGATCCTCGCCAATTCTACCCTTAGAAAGATTTAAAATGAGAATTTTTTTCTCGTCCATTACTTCTCTCATATTAATAGTAGACTTTACTTGACCAACAATATTTCTAATCATTGGCGAAGAAATAAATTGACCCACTTTATTTTGAATAGGAGCAATGGCTTCTTCTCTAAACTTAGGAGGATATTGAGCAAATTCTCTTATCCAGAATGATTTAATAGCAGGATCAGTAATTCTATCAACAATCATTTTTCTATAATCCTTATCTGACAGCATTCTATTTATTCCAAGCAGGGTAGTACCTGGTACCTCAAGCAGAGATAAAATAGTATTATTTAAAATATATTCCATTCGAGCGCTCCATACATCGGGCCAAATTTTTTTAAACACACCCAGAAGTCCTGCTGAAACCAAATGACGGTGAGTAAATTCTACTTTTTCCATTACATTAAAAGCAATAGGATAATCAAGATCTGCTGGATTAAAATAAATTACATCATTGATTCTATTTTTCGGTACAAAATCAAGCAGTTTTTCAGCTAACTCTCCATGGGGATCAACGATGCCAACACCTTGACCATTTTGAATATCCTGAATTGCCATATTCTCCAAAAGACAGCTTTTTCCCATTCCAGTTTTTCCTACGATATAAATATGACGCCGTCTATCATCGGTTTTAATTCCAAATTCTTTTTCTCTGTCATGATAAACTGTTTTAGCAAAATGAACAACTTTTTCTTTTTCTTCCATAATTTTTTTAAAGTTTTTAAGTAGGAAGGTTGGGTGGTATTTCTCCTCTTTTTATCTCTACTCGCGGAACAGCGGTTGAAGGCGCAACTCCTTTTCCAGGGAAATGATACATTGTGGCTAGTTCAGCTGTAGAAAAAATATAAGGTGATCGATGCCAGGGCCAAGCTCTTCCTGTGTAATATCTGAAAATACGGCGCTTTTTAACATAAAGACGACGTCCCTCAAAAAACCATGGAATTACTGAAGTTTTACTTCTGTCTGGTTTTAAAGAATTTAGATTAACAGTAGCAAACTGATTAAACGCAGACATTACTGTTGTTATTCCTCTTGGTTTTGAAATAATATCGTGCTTGGCAATATATAAAAATCGAACATTTCCTTCATAAACATATTTTCCTAGATTATCTTCAATTGCTCGCAGGGCCTCTGCTTCACCAGGACTTAATTTCATTAATCCAATATCAAATCCATCTGGCAATTCTTCTTCCATTGCTGGTGGAATAGGTTTTCCTTCAATAAGAACTGTCCACACATCAGAAGGAATTCTTGAAAGACCCAAGGGAGCTAAAATGCCTTTTTTCTTAGTTTCAGGTCTTTTCATTATCTTATTTATCACTTTTTGACTTTCTGCAAGATAGGGGTGCTCATCTTCTGTTACAGGTGCAACTTTTAATTGAACCCATACTTCTTCTCCCTCTTTAAGATCGCCAAATGCCTCAAAAAGAGCGGCCAGTGGATCAATTTTTTTTTCATCCTTTGTTAATTCTGTTTCCCAATAATCATAGGTTCTAATGGGATAAGCATCTGGTTTTGCCAATTTTAAATCTGTACCCCATAAATCATAATCCTCGTTAGGCACTTCTTTACCAAAGTTATTTATATAATCTTCTACTTCCTTAATTTCCGCCTCTGGATATTCTGCCCATATAGAGGATTTTACCAATTGAACATGGGTATTGGGCGCCATAATATAAAAATGAACCTCGTCTTGTCTGCCAACAATTTCAAAGCTGTAATAAAGCATATCCTTTCCGTCCAGCCAATAATCTCTAATGTTGGAGGGAGGATCATACATTCCCCACATTGAATGAAAAACATTTTCCATTGCTTTTGGGGTTTTTTCTATTTCTTCTGGAATTTTGATTTCCAGCATTTTATATTTAAGAGATCCAAACCAATGGTCTTTTTTTGCCCACACAAAAAAATATTTTGCTAGGGGAAATAGCAAAATTGCCAGCCATAACCACCAAAGAGATAATAAAAGATTTAAAAATTCTTCAAGATAAAGAGACATAATCAAAAATCAAAAATCAAAACTTTTGATTTTTAATTTTTGATTATAATATGTATTTTCCATCTGGTGTTTTTTTAAAATTTGATAGATTTAAAAGAATTGTATCTCTTTTTACCATTCTTTGTTTTTGCACTTCATTCAAAACCTCATTTCTTGTTAAGGGTCCGTTTTCTTTTAAAATATCTTCAATAATATCCTTAACAGTTCCGTTTTTATAACCCCACTCTTTTAATCCATAGGTTCCTCGTCCCACTAAAACAAATTTATCATTTTTTATTAATTCATTATGCAAACTGCCTGCTTGAACGGGTTTCTGAAAAGATTCTTCAATCTTTTTTGCTATTTCCCGAAAATGAAGAGGCTTTTTTTCAATTTTTAAAATCATATAAGCATAATCTCTGTTTCCTCTTGGATTAACTTCTGGCCACCATACCGGTCCATAATTATTAAATTGATCTTTTCTTATTTTTTTTGTAGCTTCAATATAAGAAATCAAATGATTAGTAGGAATAGTAAGATGCAAGTATTTTGGGACTTCTTTTGTGCCTCGTTCTAATAATTCTTCTTCTGAAAACAATCTTTTTTCTTTTTCCATTAAATCAATTAAAAAACGCACCACCCTATCTGCAATATCAGAAACCTCTTCTCTGGTCTTCCAAGAAGAATAGAAAGAAGATGATTCTGGCTCAAATAAAAACAAATTACTAATTTTTAAAATAAACAATAAATAAGGCCTTAATTGTTCTTCTGGTACAAGGGTTTTTTCCAGTATATCCTGTCTTTTTAAACCACCTTGCTCATCAATAAAACTTCGAAGAAAAAGAAAAAAACGCTGAATATCAGCAAAGTATGAAGAACGTTTGAACTCTTCCAGCCCCCTATTTTCAATCTGCCTCACTCGTTCCCGGGTAATGCCAAAATCTTTTCCAATGCTTTCAAGGGTTTCACAACACCTATTTGTTGATTTATTTTCAGGACCAATGCCAAACCGACGCGATAATACCTTTTGAGTTCTATCTGGCATCTCTTTTAAAATTCCATCTACTGTTTGTTTGCAATCATTAATATTAAACATATTTATTCTTTAGAATACTCAAAATTTTGCATTTTGTCAAATTTTAACTGGGCTACAATGTTTCTGAATTAACTAAAATCTCTTCAAAAAACTAAGAAAATAAGGCAAGCAATCCCTGATCTTATTTAGTTTCAAATTTTTAACGCAACAATGCATCGAGATCGCCACGTCGTCCACTCACCTTTTACTAAGGTGAGGGACTCCTCGCGATGACAAAAAAGAGCCTGTCTTTGACACGAGCCGCAGCGAAGTGCAGCAGTTTCGTCCCCCTTATTGTCTTTGCGAGGAGCGATAGCGACGAAGCAATCCCGAGGCAATACCCTGGGATCGCCACGCTCGGTCTTTGACCTCGCTCGCGATGACAGTGGTGAGGGGTCGCGATGACAATATAAGAAATAATAAGAGAAAATCTGTTTTCTGATTTCTATTTTCTCTACTGTTTTCTGTTTTCTGACAACTGATTTCTGTTTGGTGTTTTATTATTTGTAAATATTGCATTAAATTTTTGAACCTAACTTTTATTTTTATTTTGAAATTTTTTAAAAATCATTTATAATTTAAATATGATCTTTGGTCACCAAAAAAATCTAAAGATTTTTTCTAAAATGATAGCAGAAAATCGGTTTCCCCATGCCGTTTTATTTGCTGGTCCAGAAAAAATTGGTAAAAGAAAAATTGCTCTTGAAATTGCAAAATATTTAGAAACAGACCATTCTTCGTCTTTTGATAATTTTTTTGAGTTTTCTCAGGGCAATTGTTCTTGTGATATTTGTAAACAGATAGAAGAGAAAAATTTTTATGACCTAATAACAATAGACAAGGAAAAAAAAGAAAAAAAATCTTCTGTCAAGGATAATAATTTTGTCAAAGATCGCCAAATTCATATTAAAAAAATTAGAGATATTAAACAGCAAATCTCTCTTTCTTCGCCATATCCATTTAAAATTGTTATTATTGACCACAGTGAATCATTAACAGAAGAAGCTACAGGATCGCTTCTTAAAATACTTGAGGAGCCCCGGGGCAATACCATTTTTTTTCTTTTAACTTCTTCTCCTAATTATTTGCCCACTACCATCCTTTCCCGAGTAGAAATGTTTAAATTTTATCCGCTTTCACGAATTGAAATGGAAGCATTTTTAAAGAACCAACCAGATCAAAAAGAAAAAGAGGAAATAATAGGTCTTGTCTTGGGCAGGCCAGGCCTTGCCAAAGAATTTCTCATTGACAAAAACAAAATAATATATTATAATTTATTATTAGGGGAGATAAAAAAAATAAGAAATTTGTCTATTCTTCAACGATTAAAGCTAGCTGAAGATCTTGAAAAGACCGAAAGAACTCAAGATTTTCTTTTCTTAACAGAATTTTGGTTTCGAGATTTACTTTTAAGAAAACAAGGTCTCTCATCTTTCTATCCTTCATTTTTTTCAAAGGAAAAAGAATTGGAAGAGGAAAAAGAAAATTTTTCTGAAATAAAATTAAAAGAAATTATTTTCAAGATAAAAGAAACAAAAAATTACCTTTATTTTTCTAATACCAATCCGCTTTTAGCAATGGAAAACCTTTTGCTCGGCATATAAAGTATTAATTTTTAAAATTCTTTTGATTTTTGATTTTTTTTATTATGTTTCAACAACTTGGATTAGCACTAATTAGTTTTTTTGTTGCCTATCTTTGTTTTATAGGTGTTTTTAACTTTTTAGAAAATAATTACGGTGTTGAAGTTTCCATGGGCGAGCAACTTTTTCTCTCTGAGGACAGGGGAGAAGAATGGGTTGCTTTGAAATCTATTGATAAAGCTGACAAGAAAGCAAGCATTGAAAATCTTGTTTTTGATCCTAAAAATTCTCAAAATCTTTATCTTGCTTCGGCAAAGGGAGTTTTTGAAAGTTCAACCAAAGGAGAAAAATTTACAGCAAAAACAACTACATTTAAAACTGAAAGCCAGCCAGCCGTTGTTTCAAATCTTACCACTGATCCTCGAAATCCTAATGTGTTTTATCTTGTTTCTGAAGAAGTCGGTCAAAATAAACTATTGGTTTCTTATAACAAGGGGGCGGATTTCCACCCCCTTTTTATTGCCAGCAATGATGATAAAATAAAAACATTTGCTATTGATCCGTTTTATTCCAGACACCTTCTTTTTTCTAATCGTCTTTATTTAGGAACGAAACAAGGATCTTTTTTAAAAAGCGAGGATTTTGGCAATTCTTGGAAAGAAACATATAAATTTTCTCAACCCATAGAAAAAATTGTGCTTAATCCTCATCAATCAGGAGAAATTTATATTTTATTATCAGCCATTGCTCGAGACCCTTTTAATGTTTATTCCAACGGACTTCCCAGCAAAATAGAAATTAGTGTGGATAGTGGAGAAACCTTCAAATTAATCAAAGAAGAAATTGATACCTCTAAAGTAGAAAATGAAATTGGTGAATTGCCTGAAATCAAAGATATTATTACTGATCCTTCTCAGAATCGAATCTATCTTATATCAGATTATTATCTTTTTAGAATAAGCCGAAACGAAATGGACCTGGTGAAGATAGTTTCATCGTCAGAAAAAAATAAAATTACTGCCTTTACAGTTGACCCAAAAAATTCTAATATATTATATGTGGGAATGGGAAATCTGATTTATCTTTCAGAGAACGATGGAGAAAATTGGCAAGTAATTGAACCACCAACCAGGGGAATGATTGAAAAAATAAAAATTAATCCCGCAGATCCTGATACTATTTTACTTTCTGTTAAAAAAACATTTTAATTAATAAAATAATTATTATAAAAATATGGACACAAATCAATTATTTAAAAATACAAAAGATTCTTTTGAAAAAACTCTTGATTGGTTCAAAAAAGAAGTATTAATAATCAGGGGAGGAAGAGTGTCTATTGAGTTGATTGATGGAATTTTGGTTGAGTATTATGGAGAAAAAATTACCCTTCGAGAAGTTGCTTCGCTTTCTCTACTTGATGCTCGAACTATTTCTATTGAACCTTGGGATAAATCTTCTATTCCCAATATTGAAAAAGCGCTTCAGGCCTCTAATCTTGGAGGAAGTGTAAGAAACGAAGGAGAAAAAATATTTTTTTCTCTTCCTATGCAAAGCGCTGAGGACAAAGAAAAAATGATAAAACTGGTAAGACAGAAAATGGAAAAAGCGAAGGTAGCTTTAAGGCAAACACGTGAGGAATCCTGGAAAAAAATTCAAGAAATGGAAAGGAAAGGTGAAATACCTGAAGATGAAAAATTCAGACAAAAAAACGATCTTCAAGAATTAATCAATGATTATGAAAAAAAGATAGAAGAGATAGAAGAAAAAAAAGAGAAAGAGATTCAAGGTTCTTAACTTTATATGGAAATTGGAGGTCTTCAAAAAACCACTCTTATTGATTATCCTGGCTGCATTGCAGCCACGGTTTTTACTATTGGGTGCAATTTTAGATGCCCCTTTTGTTATGCAACAGAACTTGTATTGCTAGAAAAAATAAAAGACCAACCAAGAATTTCAGAAAAAGATTTTTTTGAATTTTTAACATCAAAAAAGGGATTACTTGATGGTGTGTGTATTTGCGGTGGAGAACCAACTATCCACAAGGATCTTCCTCAATTTTGTCAAAAGATTAAAAAATTAGGTTTTTTGGTAAAATTGGACACTAATGGCTCAAATCCGGATATTGTAAAAAAATTAATTGATGAAAAATTAGTGGATTATATAGCAATGGATATAAAATCACCAAAAGAAAAATATGAAATATACACCAACAAAAAAATAGATTTATCATTGATTGAAAAAAGTATTAATCTTTTGAAGGAAAATAGGATTGATTATGAATTTAGAACTACTGTTGCCCCTGGACTAGAAAAAGAAGACATTATTAATATTGCTCAATGGATAGGCCCGGCAAAAAAATATTTTTTGCAAGAAATGAATGAGCAAAAAGCTATTATTGAACCTGACATCCTTTCCTTGCCAGTTCTCAAAAAAGAAGATCTTATTCAAATAATTAAATTAATTAAGCCAAAATTTGAAATTTGTCAGTTAAGATAAAAAATGATATAATTAAAGATAGGGGGTAAAATCCTTAATGCAAATTATTTTTTTTATTAAAAACCGTTTTCTAATAAAGCAGATTAAGAATTGTTAATATGAGCTTTCAATCATCAGTAGTTAAATTTAATAATTTAACCTTTGGCAAGATTGTTCAAAAGGGAGGACTTCAAAGTTTTTTTTCTAAAATTTATCTTCCTAAAAACGCTTATTTTCTTGAAATTGGTTGCAAAGATGGTTATGCACTACCAATTATAAATCAATATTTTGCTCCTCAAAAAATGATTGGTGTTGATATTGATACAGATTCGTTAAAAATTGCTCAAAATAGAATTTCAAAAGAACAAATTAAAAATACAGAAGTAAAACCTGCTGATGCTCAACAACTGCCATTTGATAGTGAAATTTTTGATGCAATTTTTATGTTTGCAACACTTCATCATATTCCTGATTGGAAAAAAGCATTAAATGAAGTAAGTAGAACATTGAAGTCAGGTGGTTATTTTATTTTCAGAGAACCGTTAGCAAAATTTTATAATCTTCCTTTCAGTAAATATTTTGATAAGCCCGCTGCTCTTTTTGATAAAGAAGATCTTGAAGAAGCACTTAAACTTAACAATTTTAAAATTACCTATTTTAATTGGAGAGGAATTTATAAAAGATTTTTTCACTCATCAGTTGAAGTAGTGTGCCAAAAAAATGTTTAGTAAAATTATTCCAATTATCATTGCTTATTTTTTAGGTTCTATTCCCTCTGCTTATCTCATTGCTAAAAATAAGGGAATTGATATCACCTCAAGGGTAGAAAACGGCAGATTGGGCACAGCATCAGTCAGTAGAAATGTTGGTAAATTTGCTGGCGCTTTGGTAGGAATAATGGATTTTTGCAAAGGAGCACTTTCAATTATCATTGCTGATAGAATGTCTGGTGGAGAAGGATGGGTGATGGTCTTGGCTGGAGCTGCTGCAATTATCGGACATAATTGGTCTATCTTTCTTCATTTTATGGGAGGAAAAGGAGCGGCTACTACCTTTGGTAATCTTTTTTATCTTTTGCCGATACCATTTCTTTTAGCTGGTTTTATTACGGCAGTGCCAAGTTATTTTTTAAAACAAAAATCAAGATTTTCTATACCGGGTAAAAATAAAGATTTTAAAACAAGTGATTTTTTAACTAGTATTTTGTTTTTGTTAACCTTTATTTTTGCTTTCTTTTTTGAGGCACCGTTAATAATTGCTTTTTCCCCGATTATTTTTTCTGTGCCTATTATATTGAAAAAAAATTAAAGCTTTTTTGATAGCAAAGGCATCAAGGCCATTGTAATGTTAAAATAAAAACAATTTTTTGATTTTTGATATTTTATTTTTGATCTATTTATTTATGCGAATCTTATTTACCGGCGGCGGAAGTGGGGGACATATTTTCCCAATTATCGCTGTTAAAAGAGAAATTGATAATCTTGTCCCAGAAGAAATAAAATCTTCGCTTTTTCAGTTTTTAGGTGGCAAAACTCAAGAAACAGAGGTCCTTTTAAAAGAAAATATTTCTTTTAAAAAAATTGTTACTGTAAAGTGGCGACGATATTTTTCTTTTAAAAACATTCTTGATATTTTTAAATTTCCAATTTCTTTTTTACAGGCCTTGTTTAAAGTGTGGCTTATTATGCCTGATTTGATATTTTCCAAGGGAGGACCTGGTTCATTTCCCGTGATGTTAGTAGGTTGGTTGTATCAAATTCCTATCGTGATCCATGAATCAGACAGCGTACCTGGCTCCACAAGCAAACTTTCTTCTCCCATTGCCCGAAAAATTGCTATTTCTTTTAAGGAATCAGAAGATTTTTTTCCAAAAAAGCATAAAAGAAAATTAGTGCTTACTGGCAATCCTATCAGACAAAAATTATTTTACGGTTCAAAAGAAAAAGCTATAAAAAATTTTAATTTAAACGGGAAGCGAAAAATTATTCTTATTATGGGAGGAAGCCAGGGATCTGAACAAATTAATTCTCTTTTTCTTGATGCCCTTTTAAAATATATTGAAAAATACGAAATAATTCATATTTGCGGTCCTAATAATTTTAAAAATATAGACCTTTTTACAAGAGGAGCTTTAGATGATGCGCAAAAAGTTTTTTATCATTTATATCCTTTTCTTAACGAAGAACAACTAGCTGACGCATACCAGGCAAGTGATCTTGTTATTTCAAGAGCTGGCGCTGGTGCAATATTTGAACTAGCGGCCCTTGAAAAACCCAGTATTTTAATACCTCTTCAGGGTGGAGCGCAAGATCACCAATCAAAAAATGCTCAATGTTTTCAAAAATACGGAGCAACAATATCAGTTGAGGGATGCAATGTTACTCCCAATTTTGTATTTGGAAGAGCAAGTCAAATTCTTGAAAATAAAAAAACACTTCAGGAGATGAAAAATGGCTGTAAAAATTTCGCTATGCCCGATGCAGCGAAAAAAGTTGCAACAGTTATCTTAGAAGAAATATAATAAA
>DAOPTN010000001.1:0-44952 GCA_035349995.1 Candidatus Pacearchaeota archaeon | reverse complement strand
CCTTAGTAAAAGGTGAGTGGACGACGTGGCGATCCCGTTGCACGTCCACAAACATACAATGGGATTGCTTCGTCGTTCGCTTCGCTGCGCTACCGTTTAACGTGATACGGTAAACGTTGGCGTTGCGCGTAAACTATTAAATTCCAAATTCCAAATTCCAAATTCCAATCAAGCTCTAAATCCTAATGTTCAATGGTGTTGTACACTTTTGTTTAGAATTTTGAACATTAGAATTTGATTGGTCATTGGTTATTGGAGCTTGGAAATTTATGTAATAATAATTTCTGTTTACTGTTTTCTCTACTGTTTTCTGATTTCTGACAACTGATTTCTGTTTAGTGTTTTGAATTTAGTATTTGGTATTTGTTTGGGATTTGGAATTTGGAATTTGGAATTTGGTGCTTGGAATTTTTACGCTACGCTCGTGTCAAAACATATTATTAGTGTCATCGCGAAGAGCGATCAAAGAAGATTTTATCTTCTTTTCAACGCTTCGCCCCGTGCGAAATCAAAGATTTCTTACGGAGCTCGCGTGAGCGACGTGGCGATTCCCTCTCCACTGTCATTGCGAGTCCTACCGCAGTAGGACGTGGCAATCCCGTTGTATGGTTGCGGGCTTCGCCCGAGATTGCTTCGGGCTTCGCTCGTCTCAAAGAATACTGCGTATTCTTTTCAACGCTTCGCCCGCTTTCAGCGGGCTCGCGTCAATGACAAAGAAAGGGGGTTTGCCTTCTTTTCGACACTTCGCTGCGGCTCGTGTCAAAGACGTATTATTATTGCCATCGCGACCCCTCACCTTTGTGAAGGTGAGGGGTGGCGATCCCGTGGCATTGTTGCGTTAAAAACTTGAAAAATATAAATGCTAAAGCATCAAGTTTGCTTTTGCTTTTATTTTTTCTGGTGGTTTTTGCTTATTCCTTAAGAAACCAAAATATCCTGCTATTCCAATCATTGCTGCATTGTCAGTACAGAACTTTTTGGGCGGAGCCAAAAAGTTTAGCTGTAAGTTATTAATTGTTAATTTTAATTTAAATTGTTTCCGCAATTCTTTATTTGCCGAAACACCCCCTCCAATTAGTATTGATTTTACTTTATATTCTTTTGCTGCTCTTATTGTTTTTGAAATTAAAACATCAATAATTGCTTGTTGAACTTCAAAGCAAATGTTGGCTTTTATTTTTGGGTCTTTTAATTTTGTAGGACCAATTTTTTTTGTTAAATAAAGCACAGCAGTTTTTAATCCACTAAAACTAAAATCATAATTTTTTTGATAAATCATCGGCCGGGGCAACTTAATGGAAGGTTTAGGGTTTAGAGTTTTGAGTTTCCATTGATCAGCAAGCTGAGCAATGGCCGGTCCTCCTGGATATTCAAGATTTAAAATTCTTGCTATTTTATCCAAACATTCACCAGCCGCATCGTCGCGTGTTTCTCCTAAAAGTTTATATTTACCTATATTTTTCATCAAAAAAAGTTCAGTGTGTCCACCACTAACCACCAATCCCACCGCTGGAAAGATTTTAAGAGTTTTGGATTTAAGGCTTTTGTTAATTGGTTTTAGAAAATTAGCGAGAATGTGTCCTTCCAAATGATTAACTGGCACAATGGGTTTTTTAAGGTCATTTGCCAAATTTTTGGCAAAATTAATTCCTTGCCAAAGACAGGGTTCAAGGCCTGGGCCAATTGTTACTGCAATAAAATCGATTATCTTTGGATTTTGAATTTTTGATTTTGCCAATGTTTTTTTAAACACCATTGCCAGGTTTTTTTGATGTTCTCTTTTTGCAAGATACGGCACTATTCCACCATACTTTGCATGAACTTTCACCTGTGAAGAAACTACATTAGAAAGAATTTCAAAATTAGTATTTTTGCTTTTTATTATGCTTATACAAGTATCATCGCAAGATGTATCAATAGAAAGAATAAACATAGATTAGTATTTTTAATATTTTTTATATTAATTGCTTTTATGTTTTTATGATAAAATAATTTGAATTATAAAGCAACTTTTGTTAAAATCTTAATAGAACCCAGTGAAATTTATCAAATTTTTATTCTGGGAAAGGTCGTATTAATTTATTTATAAAAATTATGTACGAAGATCAAATAGAAAGATTAAAAAGAGAATCCCAATCTATTGAAAGGGACATCTCAAGGATTAATTATCAAGAGGATATTTTAACGCAAAAGATTCGTCAGTATCAGATAGCTCAACAACGATCACCTCAATCAGCGGCTGCTTATGCTCGTCAAATAGACGATCTGGAGCGTCAGATAGATAAACTTCGCAGTGATAGAATTAATGCTTCGTCAAGATTAAGTCAAAAAGAAAGGGAGATTTCATTATGGGAAAAAAGATCAACTGAGGCAAAAGCAAAACAACGAAGTCAATATTCCCAAGGTGGTTCGTCTATCCGGAGATATGGCATACCTCCTCGCGGAGGCAATGACAATGATTCTTCTCACGGTTCAAGCGGACCAATGGGACCTATGGGGCCTGGTACTGGTACAGGGATTTAAAAATGTTTACTTATTTTTGAAGCTGCTTTTTAAAGTAGCAGTATTTCTAATGATAATTATTTTTTGTATTCTTTTATGCAATCAAATGAATTGCGGGAAAAATTTTTAAATTTTTTTAAAAAAAGAGGACATTTAATTGTACCTTCAAGTTCACTTATTCCCGAAGATAAATCAGTTCTTTTTACCACTGCTGGAATGCAGCAGTTTTCTTTATATTTGAGCGGAAAAAAAGATCCGATTCAAGATTTTAGTACCCGCCATTTAACCTCCTGCCAGAAATGTTTTCGAACAAATGATATTGAGGAAGTAGGTGATGATACCCATCATACATTTTTTGAAATGCTGGGCAATTGGTCGATTGGCCAAGATGAAGATGGTTATTTTAAAGAAGGAGCTATTGGCTATGCTTTAGAATTTTTTGCGGACACGCTTCGTTTAGATAAAGATAAATTTTATATTACTATTTTTAAAGGAGAAAATAATATAAAAAGGGATGAGGAATCTTTAAAAATTTGGCAAAAAAATGGCATTCCAAAAGAACGGATATTTGAATTTGGCAAGGATAATTTTTGGGGACCAGTGAGTGAAACTGGTCCTTGTGGGCCTTGCTCTGAGATTCACTATGACAGGGGAGAGGAATTTGGCTGTGGCAGACCTGATTGTGGGCCGAATTGTAAAAGATGCAAGCGTTTTGTGGAATTGTGGAATTTGGTTTTTATGGAATATTGGAAAGATGAGAAAGGAGATTATCAAAAACTTCCTCAGACAAATGTAGATACTGGTATTGGCTTTGAGCGATTATTATCGGTATTAGAGAAAAAATCCTCGGCCTATGAAACTGATTTGCTTTTACCGGTTATTCAAGAAATTGAAAAGTTATTTCCCAACGCTTATAAGTTGAACCCTAAGGCCTGTCGTATTATTGCTGATCATCTGCGAGGAGCTTGTTTTTTAATTAGCGAGGGAATAATTCCAGGCAATGTAGATAGAGGATATATATTAAGGCGTCTTATTAGAAGAACAGTTCGTTATTCTCGAATTTTGAATTTAAAAGATTTGTGGTATAAAAACCCAGCAGAAAAAATTATTACAAAATATAGTGTTGTTTATCCTGAGTTAAAAAGCAATGAGGAGAAAATTTTAACAGTGTGGCAGAATGAAGAAGAAAAATTTTCAAAGGCACTGTCACGTGGTTTAAAAGAATTTGAAAAATTAATTGAAAGGGAAAAAAGGCAAGGAAAAAACCTTATTTCTGGCAGAGAGGCATTTAATTTGTATGAGAGTTATGGATTTCCTTTGGAACTTACTGAAGAAATGGCAAAAGAAAAAGGAATTATTGTTGATAAATTAGGATTTAAAAAATCTTTAAAGGAACATCAGAAAATATCTCGTTTTGGCGCTGAAAAAAAATTCGGTGGTCATGGAATCATTCAAAATCAAAAATTCAAATCTCAAAATTCGAAAGTTGTTCAACTTCACACTGCTACCCATCTTTTGCAATCAGCTTTGCGTCAAGTATTGGGTCCTGAAGTTAAACAAATGGGTTCTGATATTAATGAAGAACGACTAAGGTTTGATTTCTCTTTTCCCAGAAAATTAACTAAAGAAGAAATTCAAAGGATTGAGAATTTGGTAAATCAAAAGATTAAAGAAAATTTGAAAGTAGAAAGAGAAGAAATGAAACTAGAAGATGCTTTATCCTCTGGTGCTTTAGCTTTTTTTAGAGAGCAATATCCAGAGAAGGTAAGTGTATATAAGATTTTTAATCCAAAAACTAATGAAGTGTTTTCAAAAGAAATTTGTGCTGGGCCACATATTGAAAGAACCGGTGTCTTGGGTAAATTTAAAATCAAAAAAGAAGAAAGTTCGGGCGCTGGTGTGCGACGTATCAAGGCAACAATAATTTAGAATTAAGAACAAATTCCAAATCACAAATTCCAAATTTCCCCCCCCTCTGTCATCGCGAGCCCGCCGCAGGCGGGCGTGGCGATCTCGTGGCACGTCTACAAACGTTCCTCGGGATTGCTTCGTCGCTCACGCGAGCCCCGTAAGAAATCTTTGATTTCGCACGGGGCGAAGCGTTGAAAAGAAGATAAAATCTTCTTTGAACGTTCCTCGCAATGACAATAGTGGAGAAATTACTTCGCTGCGCTCGTGTTCTCAAAGAAGTTTGCCTTCTTTTCGACACTTCGCTTCGCTCGTTGCAAAGACAGTGAATAAATTCCAATTTTCAATTTCCAAGCTCGGCGAAGCCGAGCGAAGGGCGAAAAGAACGAAGTTCTTTAAGCTCTAAATCCTAATGTTCAATGGTGTTGTACACTTTTGTTTAGAATTTTGAACATTAGAATTTGATTGGTCATTGGTTATTGGAGCTTGGAAATTTATGTAATAATAATTTCTGATTTCTGTTTTCTCTACTGATTTCTGATTTCTGACAACTGATTTCTGTTTAATATTGTTTAGAATTTAGAATTTAGGATTTGTTTGGAATTTGGAATTTGTGATTTGGTATTTGTTTGTATTTTGTGTCTATCCTTATTTCTTAAGTGCAATCTTACACTTTGAGTCCTTTCTAAAGATTCTGATTTTTTGACTTTTTATTAAAGATATGTTAATATTTTATTATTAAAGTAAAATTTTTATTTATTATGTTTGTCAATTTTGGATATATTAATTTTCAAAGCAAAAAGTTTGCACAAGGGCAAACTCAATTAAGAGATTTTTAAAAGGGCTCATTCTGAGCCCTTTTGTGTTGGTTTTAAAAAGTTATTATAAAAATCAATCCAGCTAAAAAAGGCAACTTTTAAAAATAGATTTTCTCTGTTTTTAAAAGATCTGTCTTTCTGTTTAATAATATGAATTTTTCTTTTGATGTAAAAAAAATAAGAGATGATTTCCCAGCTCTTAATCAAAAGGTTTATGATAAGCCCCTTGTTTATTTTGACAATGCGGCAACCACTCAAAAACCTAAAGTAGTAATAGATATTATAAATAAATCATATTCCGAATATAATAGCAATGTTCATCGTGGAGTTCATTATTTAAGTGAAAAAATGACAGAAAGATATGAAGCAGCAAGAGAGAAAGTGCGAAATTTTTTAAATGCTAAATATGCTCACGAAATTATTTTTACCAAGGGGACCACTGATTCTATTAACGCAGTGGCATTTTCTTTTGGAGAAGCATATGTGAAAGAGGGTGATGAAATTATTGTTTCTGAAATGGAACATCACAGTAATATTGTTCCTTGGCAGATGTTGTGTCAACGAAAAGGAGCTTACCTGAAGGTGATTCCTTTTAATGATGACGGGGAGCTATTATTAGATGAATATAAAAAATTAATTAATTCAAAAACAAAATTAGTGGCTGTTGTGCACGCTTCAAATTCTCTTGGCACTGTTAATCCGGTTAAAGAAATTATTTCTATTGCTCACAAAAATAATGTTCCGGTTTTAATAGATGGAACTCAAGCGATACAGCATAGAAAAATTGATGTTCAAGATATGGATTGTGATTTCTATTGTTTTTCAGGACATAAAATATATGGGCCAACAGGAATAGGAATTTTATATGGGAAAGAACATTGGTTAAAAGAAATGCCGCCATATCAAGGTGGTGGGGATATGATTGATCGGGTAACATTTGAAAAAACTACTTATGCCCAACTGCCCGCTAAATTTGAAGCAGGTACTCCTGATTATATTGGCGCTGTCGGACTGGGAACTGCACTTGATTATTTAAACAGTATAGGATTGGATAATCTTTATAAATACGAAGAACAATTATTGAAGTATGGAACAAACAAATTAAAAGAGATAGATGGTTTAAAAATATATGGTATGGCAAAAGATAAAACTTGTGTTTTTTCTTTTTTATTAAATAATATTCCTGCTTATGACACAGGAATGATTTTAGACAAAATGGGTATTGCTGTTAGAACAGGGCATCATTGCACTCAACCTATTTGGGATCATTACAAGGTTGAGGGATCAGCAAGGGCATCTTTGGCTTTTTATAATACTTTTGAAGAAATAGATTATTTTTGCGAAACATTAAAACAAGTTCAAAAAATGTTTGAATAAAAACATCACCGAACTAAGCAGCTTGATGAGTTTTGATAAACAAACATAGGTTCAAAGATTTAATGCAACACCACAACGGGATTGTCATCGCGATAATAATAAATAAGTCTGTCCTTGCGAGGAGTCCGGGACGACGAAACAATCTCGTTACATATTGTTGCGTTAAAAACTTGATTCTACCAAACATAAAATCTGATTTTATTTAAACAGAATAAATTTATGCTTATTTTGACCCAAAAAGAAATCAAAAAAATTCTTCCCTTGAAAAAGATTGATATAGTTATCAATGCTGTCCAAAAAGCATTTTCTGATTACGGTCAAAATAAAGTTCAGATGCCCGCTAAACTCTATTTATATTTTAAGGAGTTTAATGGTGATTTAAGAATAATGCCTTCTTTTTCAGAAACACTGAAATTGGCAGGAACAAAGATTGTAAATGTTCATCCAGATAATTATAAAAAGAGATTGAAATCAATAATGGCAGTGATTGTTTTGAACGATGCCAGAACCGGTTTGCCTTTAACTTTAATGGATGGTACTTATATTACTGCTTTGCGAACCGGTGCGGCTTCAGCCGTCGCTACCAAATATTTAGCTAGAAAAGAAGCAAAAAGTTTGGGGGTGATAGGTGCTGGTTCGCAAGCGATTACTCAAATTCTTGCTATTGCTCAAGTGAGAAAATTAAGTGAAATTTTAGTTTACGATATTAACGAAGAAGCGATTAAAAATTTAGAAAAAATTTTGGCCAATGAGAAAATTAAAATTAAAAAAGCAAGTTTAAAGGAAACTGCCCAAAAAGATATTCTGGTAACTATCACTCCGGCTAAAAAACCAATTATTAAAAAAGAATGGATTTTACCTGGAACTCATATTAATGCGATTGGCGCTGATGCAGTTGGTAAAGAAGAATTAGATCCCCAGATTTTAAAAAAAGCAAAAATTATAGTTGATGATTGGGCGCAAGCAAGTCATTCAGGAGAGATTAATGTTCCTTTGAAAAAAGGGATATTAAAAAAGAAAGATGTTTATGCTTATTTAAGCGAGATTATTTGTGGCAAAAAGATCGGTCGGAAAAATAATAAAGAAATTACCATTTTTGATTCAACTGGATTGGCAGTACAAGATTTATATACTGCCAATATAGTTTATAATTTAGCCAAGAAGAAAAAACTAGGAAAACAAATTAAAATAATTTAATCATATGACAAAAAAACAAAATAATTTATATTCAGTTTTAGAGTTAATTGGCAATACTCCTTTAATTAAAATAGGAGATATTTTTGCTAAATTAGAAACAGTTAATCCCAGCGGAAGTGTAAAAGATAGAATGGCTTGGTATATGATAAAAAAAGCGGAGGAAAGAAAAGAATTAAAACCGGGGAATAAAATTATTGAGGTCACCAGCGGGAACACGGGTATTTCTTTTGCAATGATTTCTGCTGTAAGGGGATATAAATTTACAGCAATAATGCCAGAATCAATGAGTGTAGAAAGAAGAAAAATGATAAAAGCATTTGGAGCAGAAATTTTTTTAACACCGGCTAAAAAAGATATGGCTGGGGCAGTAGAACAATATCAAAAACTAATAAAAGCAAATCCAGATGCTTGGCTACCCAGACAATTTGAGAATCCAGATAATATAGCTGCTCATAGAGAAGGTTTGGGGAAAGAAATTATAAAACAAACAAAAGGAAAAATAGATTCTTTTGTTGCTGGTGTTGGCACAGGCGGTACTTTAATAGGCACAGCCCAGGCCTTAAAAAAAATCAATCCTAAAATAAAAATTATTGCTGTAGAACCAGCAGAATCCGCAATTTTATCTGGCAAAAAACCAGGGCTCCATAAAATTCAGGGAATAGGCGAGGGTTTTATTCCAAAATTAGTTCAGGAAAATATAGCTATTATTGATGAGGTTCTTATGATTGGCAGCAATGAAGCAATTGATACTTCAAAAGAACTGGCAGAAAAATTTGGAATTTTAGTTGGAATAAGTTCAGGCGCTAATGTTTTAGCAGCACGAAGAATAAAGGAAAAGTATGGATTTAAGAATATAGTTACGGTCTTGCCAGACAGAGGAGAAAGATATTTAAGTGAAATTTTTTAATGATAAATATGACAATAGAAAAAATACAAAATGAAATTATTAAAGAATTTGAAAATCTTGATGACGATCTTAAGAAATACAATTATTTAATTAAACTGGGAAGAGAATTAAAGCCAGTTGATTCAAAATATAAAACAGATAATTACCTTATTAGAGGATGTCAAGTAAATACGTGGTATCATTCTGAATGCAAAGATGGAAAAATGTTTTATAATATTGATAGTGTTTCATTAATAACAAGGGGGCTTATTTCTCTGCTTTTAAGAATTTGTTCTGCTCAGACGCCAGAAGATATAAAAAACACTGAATTTTATTTTATTGATAAAATAGGATTAAGGAATCAATTTTCACCACTTAAAGACAATAGTCTTTTTAAATTAGTGAATAAAATAAAAGCAGATGCTGATTTTTGGTCAAACAACACAAAATAATTGATAAAAATATGGATGATATTAATCAAACAAAATGCCCAATACCCAATTCTAAACATTTTTTGGTTTATGAAAGTTCTTTGAAGTTTTGCAGAACATTTTATGCTGTTTTGGTTTTGATTTCTTTTTTATTTCGTAATCAGTGGTTACTATTGGCAACCATTGTTTTAATGTTTCTACGTCTTTTTTCTGTTAAGCTTGATCTTCCTTATCAATTTCATGCTTTGTTTTTAAGAAAGTTGCTAAAAGATAAATCAAAACCAGTTATGAAAGAAAAAAGTGAATTGAACTTTGTTTTTGGTATGATGGCAATTCTTCTTTTAATTGGTTTTTTGCTTATTTATTTTAATAAATTTGTCGATTTTGCTTGGATATTTATTTTAATGATAGATTTGTTAATGTTTTTAGCTGCTCTTGTTGGCTTTTGCGTAGCTACTTTAATGTATGTTTTTTTCAAGAAAATTTTTAAAAAGCAGAAAAAGTAAAACTCTGAACTAAAAGAACTAAAAATGGAAAAAAGCGAACCATCTCAAAAAACAAAAATAGAATTAGGAGAACCTAATTATCTTAATAAAAATTGTTTATTAGCTAATTCCCTTGGGCACTCTCCCTACAAACGTTGTCAGTATTGCGAGTCAAATTTTTCTAATTGTATTTTTTTACAATATCAAATAATTAGTTTGGGTTTGATTGTTTTTTCTTTTGTTCTTTCTTTTATAATGGAAGGAAGAATTTCAGAAACAATAATTTTTTCTGTTTTTGCTTTAGTGATTGTTTATGGTTATTTTTTCAGCAAAAGCACAGATAAAATTATTGAAACTAATTTTAAACGCAAAAAAGCAGAGGAATTAGCTTTAAGAGAAAAAATTTCAAAAGAGGAAGCTGAAAAATTAGCTGTTCAAGAAAGAGCGCTAAGAAAAAGAACAGAGAAGTTAGTTAATGAGTATAAAAATCTAGATGAAGCAAAAACGATGTTTCTTAATATTGCTTCTCATCAATTAAGGACTCCGCTTTCAGCAATGAAAGGATATTTATCAATGATCCTAGATGGTAATTATCCAAGAGAAAAAGAAAAAGAATTTATAAAAACTATTTATCGTTCTAATGAAAGAGAAATAGAGCTTGTTAACGATCTTTTGGATCTTAATAAACTTCAAACCGGAAAACTTCAATTTAATTTTCGAGATGATGTTCAATTAGAGGATATTATTGAAGAAATAATTAATGAATTTCAAGCTGAGGCCCAACAGAAAGGTCTTTATCTTGTTTTTAATAAGCCAAAGCAGCCCTTGCCCAAGATTACAGCTGATCCTCAAAAGTTACGTCAAGTTATTTTAAATCTTATTGATAATGCTTTAAAGTATACAAGCAAAGGTGGAGTTACGGTAAATCTTAAACCTTGCCCTTCAAGCATTCAAATTTCTGTTCAAGATACAGGTATGGGTATGATGTCTCAGGAAAAAGAAAAACTCTTTCAACTGTTCTCAAGATCAGAAGAAGCAACCTCTGTTTATCCTTCTGGAATTGGTATAGGGCTTTACCTTTCATCAGAAATTGTTAAGGTTCATAAAGGCAAGATCTGGGCAGAATCACCCGGAAAAGGTAAGGGTTCTACTTTTTATGTTGAGTTGCCAGTAAAGAAATAACTAATTTAAATTAACTTAGTTTAGAATTTTACATATACACATTTATTTTTCTTGGGGTTATCTTGCTGAAAAATTAAACCTGTCAAGATAAATAAATTTTTATAATAGTATTGAATTACAAATATAAAATGTCTATAATAAACAAATAGGAAGATTAAATCAGTAATAAAAATTTTCCATTTTGTTTTTTGATTAAAGTTTATGTCCAAAAAAGTTTTAATTATTGAAGACGAGGAAGTGTTAGTAGATATGTACAAAGTAGAGTTGGAGAGATTAGGGTTTAATGTTAAATATGCTTTAGACGGAGAAGATGGTCTTGAGGCGGCTAAAGAAGAAAGGCCTGATTTAATTATTCTTGATCTTCTTTTGCCAGGGATGTCAGGAATGAAGGTTTTAAGGACCCTAAAAGATGATCCAGAAACAAAAGATATTCCAGTATTTATTTTTACCAATTATGAGGCACCCGAAGAAAGAGAAAAAGGACAAAGATTAGGAGCAGAAAAATATGTTTTAAAAACCAGTATTACACCACGAGAGGTAGGAGAGTTGATAAAAGAGCGATTGGAAAAAAATAATTATTAATTATAAACAAAAGCCCAAAAATAGAAAAAAAGGGTTTATTTTTAAAATACAGTAAATAAGGTTGACATTTTTTTTATTTTTTGATATATATAAAAAGAATAAGTTGTTCTTTAACAATTGAACAAATGAATTTTTAAGTAGTTTTGTCGAACCAGTCCACCCGTATGCTTTTGGCAATTGTCAATAGCAGACGGGTTTTATAACTGAGAATTTGATCTTGGTTCAGGATGAACATTGGCGGCGTGGATGAGGCATGCAAGTCGAACGGTTCAGTTTTTTCGCAAGAAAGAACTGAATAGTGGCGAACGGGTTAGTAACACGTAGATACATACCATAGAGTTTGGCATAGCTCACCGAAAGGTGAGGTAATTCCAAATGGTCTGATAGTCGATTATTTATCGCAAGGATTTAATTCAAAATTCAAAACGTAAAAGTCAAAATAAAAGACGAAAAATTCCAAATTTTGCTTTTTGCTTTTTGCTTTTTGAATTTAGAGTGATTTCTTGTGGTAAGCAATCGGCTATCAGTAAAGATTTCGCAAGAAATCACTCTATGATTGGTCTGCGTCCTATCAGCTTGTTGGTGAGGTAATGGCCCACCAAGGCAATGACGGGTAGGGGGTGTGAGAGCACGGCCCCCAACAGGGAAACTGAGACACGGTTCCCACTCCTACGGGAGGCAGCAGTCGAGAATCTTCGACAATGGGCGAAAGCCTGATCGAGCGACGCCGCGTGCGGGAAGAAGGTCTTCGGATTGTAAACCGCTTTTAACTGGGAGCAATCCACTTTTAGTGGATGAGAGTACCAGTTGAATAAGAGGTGACTAAACTCGTGCCAGCAGTAGCGGTAATACGAGTGCCTCAAATGTTATCCGGAATTACTGGGCGTAAAGCGTCCGTAGGTGGTTTTATAAGTTTCTTGTTAAATCCTTTGGCTTAACCAAAGAATCGCAAGAAAAACTATAGGACTTGAGGGTGTTAGAGGTTGGTGGAACTCACGGTGTAGGGGTAAAATCCGTTGATACCGTGGGGAACACCGAAAGCGAAAGCAGCCAACCAGAGCATTCCTGACACTGAAGGACGAAAGCGTGGGTAGCGAATGGGATTAGATACCCCAGTAGTCCACGCCCTAAACTATGCTGACTAGCTATTTGGAGTGTCGACCCTCTAAGTGGCGAAGCTAACGCGTTAAGTCAGCCGTCTGGGAAGTACGGCCGCAAGGCTAAAACTCAAAGGAATAGACGGGGGTTCGCACAAGCGGTGGATCACGTGGCTTAATTCGACGACAAGCGAAGAACCTTACCAGGGCTTGACATGCCAGAATGTACTCTAAGAGAAATCGAAGAGGACCGTCAATTCGGAATCTGGCACAGGTGCTGCATGGTTGTCGTCAGCTCGTGCCCTGAGGTGTACCCTTAAGTGGGGTAACGAGCGCAACCCTTTCCCTATGTTTTAAATGTCATAGGGGACTGCCTTGCAATAGCAAGGAGGAAGGAGGGGATGACGCCAAATCCGCATGGCCCTTACGTCCTGGGCTGCACACGTGATACAATGGCCGGTACAATGGGTTTGCCAAGTCGTAAGACGGAGCTAATCTCATCAAAACCGGTCTCAGTTCGGATTGAGGTCTGCAACTCGACCTCATGAAGCTGGAATCGCTAGTAATCGCGGATCAGCCACGCCGCGGTGAATATGTCCCCGAACCTTGTACTCACCTTAATAAATGCGCTTGGCAGCTTTTAAAGCTAGATGGTTAAAATCCATTCCTTCTGGTAGTCTGCCAGAAAGGTAGTTGAAAGATAGGTCTTATACCGCAAGGTTAAGACTGAAGGATCTTAAGACAAATGATAGCCCAACCAAATTTAGAAAAGAGGTAATCGATCTACGATTTGGGCGGTGAGGTAGAGAAGATTAATTTACCGCCTCAGTTGGGATGTCAGGAAAAGTTTTAAAAGTGACCCAAGGAGACCCAGTATTTTTAAAAGAAAGCATTGATGTAAAAAAATTACATCGAAAATACTGGGAGTCAGCTGAGTTATAGTACCTGCCAAAATTTTGAAAAGTAAAATCTAGGCAGGGAAGGACTCTACCTATAATTTATGTTATCTGCAGATTATATAGTTGGATTAACTGATGGAGAGGGTAGTTTTACTGTATTTATACATCCGTTTCGGAAAGGATTAAGCAAATATCCTCGGATAGAGTGTCGCTATTATATTAAATTAAGAGAAGATGAATTATCCTTGCTAGAAGAAGTAAAAAATTTCTTTGGTTGTGGAAGTATTTATTTGCAAAAAGAGAAAAGATTGAACCATAGAAACTGTTATAGGTTTGAAATTAGCAGTTATCAAAAAATTTCTGAAGTAGTTATCCCATTTTTTCAGAAGCATCATCCTCGTAGCATAGGAAGGAAAAATGATTTTGATTTATTCTGTAAAATTTTTGAAATTGTTTCTGATAAAAAGGGAAAGCACATAACGGAAAAAGAGTTAAAGCAGATAAAAGAGTTAAAATTGCAGATGCATAAATATAGGGCTCCGCTGCGTGCGGGAAATCCGCTTGCGTAGTGGGAACGCAAAATTAGCTTTCAATTATTGCATTGCCCGTCACACCAGGGAAGTCGGCAGTACCCAAAGCCCCTCACCTAATTAGCGAAGCGCTTATGCGCAAATTAATAAAATGTCGCTAATTAGGCGAGGGGTTAAGGTAAGGTCGGCAACCAAGGTGAAGTCGTAACAAGGCATCGGTAGGGGAACCTGTCGATGGAATAAATCTTTTTAAATTTTGTCGACTATTTTTAAAAGCTGAGAATTCTGCTTTTAAAAATAAAAGGAGTTGATCAAAGATCCTTAAAGATTGATCACTTGGGGCTGGTTCGACAAAGCTACTTAAAAGCAAATTTTTAAAGTTTGATTTTTTAACAATAATTTGTTAAAATTATTAGATAATTTATTAAGTCAGCGTATCTTAAACTACGGCAAATAGATATTTATATCGAAGGCCCTTGTATTAAGAAAGCGACTTAAGTAATGCCGTGGTAAATTTTTACTACGGAGAAAGGTCGCCAATATAATAAGTTTGTAGTTTTTTTAAATCTATATAAAGATTCTAAAAAGCTAAAAAGTTAAATTTATGGCTTTCGATAAAGAAAGGAATTTTGAACGAAAAATGCATCAAGGTGATTGGGCTTGCAGTGAATGCGGAGCAAAAATTACTGAACTTCCATTTGAGCCCGCTCCTGATAGGCCTCTTTATTGCAGGGACTGTTGGAAAAAGAAAAGAGACGAGCGTTTTCAACGCTAATTCCTAAAAACAGGATTTATAACTCCTCACCCTTAAAGGTGGGGGGTTTATTTTTGAGAGAAAATTAAGTAAAATTAATTAGAATATGTTTTAAAGATTAAAAATTAAATATTTTTATGTCCAAGTTTTATATTACTACTACTTTGCCTTATATAAACAGTGATCCTCATTTGGGGTTTGCGCTGGAAATTGTTCAGGCTGATGTGATTGCGCGCTATTATAGGCAAAAAGGATATGAGGTATTTTTTAACACAGGCACTGATGAACATGGTTTGAAGATTTTTCGCAAAGCAAATGATCTTGGTTTAAATCCTAAGGAATACTGCGATATTTATTCAGAGAAATTTAGAAAATTAAAAGATGCTCTCTGTTTAAGTTATAATAGTTTTATTCGCACCACTGATTCAAAACATATTAAGGCCGCTCAGGAATTTTGGAAAAGATGTGCTAAAAACAATGATATTTATAAGGGAAAATATAAAATAAAATATTGTGTGGGTTGTGAAATGGAAAAAACAGATTCTGATTTGGTAAATGGAAGATGTTTTCTTCATCCCAATCAAGATCTGGAAGTGTTTGAGGAAGAAAATTATTTTTTCCGCTATTCAAAATACCAAAAAAAACTTTTAAATCTATATCAGAAAAATCCACAATTTGTTTTACCGAAAGAAAGAATGAACGAGATTATTAATTTTACCAGAAAAGGGTTAAAAGATTTTAGCATTTCACGAGTGAAAGAAAAAATGTCCTGGGGTGTTCCAGTGCCAGGCGATGAGGAACAAGTAATGTTTGTTTGGTTCGATGCTTTGGTTAATTATATTTCTTGTCTTGGTTGGCCAGATGATTTAAAAACATTCAATGATTTTTGGCCTGGTCTACAAGTGGCTGGCAAAGACAATCTGCGCCAGCAGACATCAATGTGGCAAGCAATGTTAATGTCAGCTGGGCTATCACCCTCCCGTCAAGTTTTTATTCATGGCTTTATTACCTCTAATGGTCAGAAAATGTCAAAGAGCTTAGGGAATGTTATTAACCCTTTTGATTTAGTGAATAAATATAGTACTGATGCAGTTCGTTATTATCTTTTGCGTGAAATTCCACCTAGCGAAGACGGGGATTTTACTTATGAAAAGTTTGAAAAAAGATATAATAGTGACTTAGCAGCGGGGTTGGGCAATCTAACGGCAAGAGTGATGAAGATTGCTGAAATTTCTCATTTTCGATTTTCTCTAATTCGGCCCGCAGAGGAGTTTAAAATAATTTCTAAACAGTTTCAAAATAAAAATTTTCAAAAAACAATCAGCGATACTTCAAAAAAATATCAATTATCATTAGAAAATTTTAAGTTTAATGAAGCTTTGATAGCAGTATGGGATTTGATTGGTTTTTGTGATAAATACATTGAGAAAGAGCGACCGTGGGAACAGAAAGATCAAAAAGTTATTAGTGATTTATTATTTGCGATTGAACAAATAAGTTATTTGCTCCAACCAATTTTACCCCAAACAGCAGATAAGATATTAAAACAATTGAAGACCCATAAAAGTGAAATTTTATTTCCAAAAATATGAAAAAGAAAATTTTTATAGGAAGATTCCAGCCATTTCATAAAGGACACTTAGAGGCTGTAAAATGGATTGCAAAAAATAACGGAGAGATTGTTATTGTAATTGGCAGTGCTCAAGAATTTGCAACAAAAGAGAATCCTTTTTCTTTTAACGAAAGAAAAACAATGGTGCAAAATGCTCTTTTAAAAGCCAGAATTAAAAAATTCAGTATTTTTGGAGTGCCAGATTTTATTGAGGACGATACATTGTGGGTAAAAAAAATTTTAGAAATAACAAAGTCAAAGCCAGAAGAGATAGAAGTTTTTACCCGAAATGCCTGGACAGAATACTGTTTCAAAAAATTAGGCGCTAAGGTAACTCTTCACCCTGTATTTTTAAATGGTTTATCAGGCACAATGATTAGGAAAAAAATTGTCGCCAATAAAAAATGGCAGAATTTAGTGCCCGAGCCAGTATTAAGATATTTAAAAAAAAATAAGGGTAAAGAGCGAATTAAATCTTACAGCGTATTACCAGAGAAAAAAATTGTTTCTTTTATTAAAGACGAAATCAAAAATGCTGGGGCAAGGGGAGCAATAATGGGTATATCTGGTGGCATTGATTCTTCGGTCACAGCTTGTTTAGCAAAAAAGGCGCTAAGAGAAAAAATTGTTTTTGTCCAAATGCCATTTTTTAAGACCTGTCCCTTAATAAACAATGCGGATCTTTTAAAAAAACATCTTTCAATTAACACCAAAAGGGTTTATCTTGGAGATGTTTTTGAGAGTTTTCTTGGGGTTTTTTCAAAAACAAGCGAAATTGCTAAAGAGAATCTTAAGTCACGTTTAAAAATGACAACCCTTTATTATTTTGCTGAAGAGTCACAATTATTGGTAATAGGAGCAATAAATAAATCAGAGTTAGAATCAGGATTTTTTACAAAATATGGAGATGGGGGAGTAGACATTTTCCCCTTAGGAGATTTATACAAAACTGAAGTAATTGAGATGGCAAAAAGATTAAAATTACCTCAGCAAATTATTGAAACAATACCTATCATTGATTTTGCAAGGGATCGCGGCAAAAAGCAGTCGTTAATAATTTCTTATCAGCGGTTAGATACCATCTTAAAATTTTTAGATCAAGGTAATTTTAGTGCAAAAGAGATTTCCTTTTTAACAGATGTTTCTTTTGAAATAGTAAAAGAAATTATTAAGAGAAAAAAGAATAGCCCTGCTAGAACAAATCCGCCCATTATTTGTAAGATCAAAAATTAAATCCAAAATTATATTAATTTAAAAAAGATGTTTTAATGTCTAATCAATTTTAAAATATTCTTTTTTTGTTTTTATGAATAAAAAAAATTTAATTATTTTAATAATATCAATTAGTTTAGCGATGACAGGGATCCTTAAACTTATAAACAAATCAGACAATGAAAGAAAAGAAACCAATAGAGAAGTAAATCAAGATGAAAAATTACCTTATTTGCCATCAGAAAAAGAAAGCTCAACAAGTTCTTCTGAAGAAACAAAAGAATTAATGGCAGTAACAAAAACGATTGATTCTGATGCTATTAATCTTACTAAAATTTCCACTCAAAATTGCTATGCTTTTGCTCCAGCTGGCTGGGCAAACATAGAAAGCATGCAATCAGTCGGTTTTGGTTATGATGCTTTTAGTCCCGATGAAACATCAATGGCTTCTTACGGAATGGTTGGCTTGACAGGTGACTTTGCTACTTTTTATGGTCTTAATTCTGCTGAAAAGTTTATTGAGGTTGATCTCTCAAGTCTAGGATATACTAATTTTTCTTGGCTTAGTGAGGCGATTGATGTTGGTAATGATTATAAAACAAGAACATTTAAGGCGATTGAGCCGCAAAAAAACAGACCAGTTACCGGTATTTTTTTATATAGAACATGGGATCTTTCAGATGGTGGATTTATTATTGTTCTTCGATCAGCTATTACTACTTCTGATAAATGGAAAGAAAATTCTGCTTTGGCTTTTAATGTTTCTCTTTCAATGCGTTGCACAGCAAAATTACAGCCCTCTAGTTCTCCTTCTGCTTCTTCCAATGATGAAGTTTCAGATATGATTATAGATTCTTATGAAAAAAGACAGTCAACTTTAGACGAAGCAAGCAGTGAATGGTCAGAAGGAATGCTAGGATATGAAAATGTTTATTCTCCCAGTACAGGCGATCATTATTGGGCACCCTTGGATTCAAAATGGGAGACAGGACCATCTGGTTCTGGTTATTATCGTGTAGTAAACCCAACCACAGGCGATGTAGAAAAATTAGAAAACGGATTTGGATATTAAAAATAAACAGAAGGTGGAAGATGGAAAGGGATTGCCTCATTTCTGATTTCCTTTTTCTGATTTCTGATAACTGATTTCTGTTTAATCTAATATTAAAATAATTTAGTTTTATGAATAAAAAGTTTGAAAAGTTATTAGATGAATTGAGGAAGTTAGATTTGCCCGATGGAAAATATGCAATTTTGGGAAGTGGACCATTAGCGGTAAGAGGAATTCGAGAAGCTAGAGACTTGGATATAATAGTGACAGATGATTTGTATAAAAAACTTCAAAAAGAATATTCTCAAAATGATAAAATTAAATTAGGGAAAATAGAAATTTTTTCAGCAAATGGCTGGAGGTCTAAATTTGGAGATTTAACTAAAATGATAAAGAAAGCTGAGAAAATTCAAGGATTAAGGTTTGTATGCTTGGAAGATTTGATAGAATGGAAAACAAAATTGGGCCGTCCAAAAGACCTTGAAGACATAAAATTAATTAAAGATTATTTAAAAAGTTTTAATAATGTTTTTGGCGATAATCAAGGTTAGTTTTTTGTTGGGCATTATTACATTCTTAAGAATGTAATAATGCTGTAAAATGAAAATTGTAATGATTTTAAAACTACTATGGCATTAAAAATTAAAATTAAAGATCCTGTGAGCGGGCTGAGTCATTTAATTGGCGCTGTGCTGTCTGTTTTTGGTACAGTTATTTTAATAAGCTCAGCTGTTCAAGAACAGTCGTCTATTAAAATAATTTCTTTTTCTGTTTTTGGATTGAGTATGATTTTTCTTTATGCCTCGAGCACAATTTATCATCTTTTCGGACATTCACCAGAGGAAATAGATATTTTTAGAAAAATAGATCATGCAATGATTTACATTTTGATTGCAGGAACTTATACACCAATTTGTCTTATTCCTCTTTGGGGCCCATGGGGATGGTATTCTCTAATTTTAATTTGGGCTTTAGCTATTTTTGGTATTTCAATGGTTTTTTTAAAAAAATTCTGGACTAATGTTCCTCGGTGGGTAGCTACAGCTATTTATGTTGTAATGGGTTGGCTAAGCGTTGTTTTGCTTTATCCGTTAAGCCAGAAGGTTTCTGTTTCCTTTATTGGATGGTTGCTTTTAGGAGGATTTTTTTATACCCTTGGTGCTTATATATATGCTCAAAAAAAGCCCAATTTTTGTAAACAGTTTGGTTTTCATGAAATATTTCATATCTTAACTATTTTAGGGACGTTTTGTCATTTTTGGGGAATTTACAACTTTATCATTTAAATTCTAATTTAATTAAAAAGGCAGGTTTAAGTTTTTAACGCAACAACTCTCTTTTGTATTTAACATGAGCTAAGCAATCTCGGGCGAAGCTTACAACTACACAACGGAATCTCTTCCTTTTCACTTTCTATTTATTATTTAATTATTTGTAAATATTGCATTAAATTTTTGAACCTAAGTAAATTTAAATATTAATAGAAAAAAATTAAATAAAGACTGGCTGATGAAAATTAAAAATATGTTAATAGATACTCATAGTCATTTAAATTTTAGTGATTTTGAAGAAGATCGAAATGAGGTGATTAAAAGATGTTTTGAAAATAAGGTTTCAATGATTAATATTGGTACGAATTTTGAAACTTCAAAAAAAGCGATTGAAATAGCTCAACAATACCAAGGAAAGGCCTGGGCAGCGATCGGACTCCATCCTATTAATTTGGATACAGGATTGATAAAAATCAAAAATCAAAAATCAAAATGTAAAAATTGGGAAGATTTAACAGAAGATAAATTTAATTATCAAAAATACAAGGAACTTAGTAAAAATCAAAGAGTGGTAGCAATTGGTGAAGTGGGGTTGGATTATTATTGGAAGCCAAAAACAACAAAGAAAAAAGAAATATTTAAAAAAAAGCAAAAAGATTTGCTTTTTCAAGAATTGAAATTGGCAAGTGAATTAAACCTTCCAGTAATTTTTCATTGTCGCATGGCCCATCAAGATCTTATTGAAATTTTATTGTCTCAAAAATATTTATCATTTAAAAAAAGAAGAAAAGGAGTGATGCATGGATTTGTTGGTAAAAAAGAGGAATTAGAAGCATATCTTAAGATGGGTTTTTATATTGGTTTTAATGGGATTATTTTTAAAAATATTGAAGGAATTAATTTTATAGAAAATATAAAAATAACACCTTTGGATAAAATTTTAATCGAGAGTGATTGTCCTTTTTTAATGCCGCCTGTTTTTACAAAAAGTGCAATAAAACCAGGACGTAATGAGCCCGCTTCTATTAGATTTATTGCTGAGAATATTGCTGATATAAAAAGGGTAAGCGTGGAAAAAGTAATAAATATTACAACTCAAAATGCAAAGCAACTTTTTAATATCTAGTATTTTGTTTGTTTATTGCTTTTCAATTTAAATTGTTATAAAATAAAAATATGGAACAAGTTGTTGCCAAAGAAGCAATAAAGATAAATATTGATAAGCCCAAAATAAAAAAGAGAGTAGTAATGGTTATTGCCTTCCAGGGATTTAGAGATGAAGAATATTTTGTGCCAAAGGAAATTTTGGAGAGTGCCGGTGTTGAAGTAAAAACCGCTTCTACCAAATTAGGAATTGCATTAGGAGATGACGGAGGGGAAGCGCGGGTTGATTTTTTAATAAGCGAAGTAAAACCGGAAAATTTTAATGCAGTGATTTTTGTTGGAGGACCTGGTTGTTTGCAGAATTTAGACAATGATGATTCTTATCGTTTGGCAAGAGAGACAGTATTTCAAAAAAAGATTTTAGCAGCTATTTGTATTGCTCCTGTGATTTTAGCAAGGTCAGGAGTATTAAAAGAGAAGAAAGCAACAGTTTGGACAAGTCCTTTAGATACAACACCTATTAAGATTTTAAAAGACAATGGTGCAGAATATATAGATAAAAATGTGGTGAGAGATGGTAAGATTATTACTGCCAATGGTCCCAGCGCTGCTGAAGAATTTTCTCAAAAGATATTAGAAAATTTGTAAAATAGTCGATGAGGTTTTCCTATTTTGGAGTCTTTCTTCATCTGTCGCCCTTTACTTTGATCAGGCATTTGACAAAAGATTTAAAATTTTATAATATACTATTACCGTAGACAGAAGGCACAATCTTGTGCTTTGGACAAGTTCGCTGAACTGCACTGATTATTTTCTGTGTAATTGCTTGAAAATGACATATGTTCTAAGATCTTGTTTAAAGTACAAGGTGATAAGTCCTTCCGAGGAAAAATAATTATTGGAACACAGGATATAAAAATAAAAAAGTCTGCGGTAAAAATTTCCGCAGATTTTTATAATAATTAATTTATGTTGAAAAAAGCACAAAAAAGAGAACTTGTTAAAGAAATTGAAAAAAAATTAAGAGAAAATAAATTAGCTGTTTTTTGTAATTTTGAGGGACTATCAATGGAGAAACAAAGGGAATTAAAAAAACAACTAAAGAACGAAGCAAGAGCCGATGTTTTTGTTGTAAAAAGAAGATTGCTTCAAAAAGCGCTTTCAGAAGAGAAGATTGATTTTCCAGAAATTTCAGGGTCAGTAATAGCTATTTTTAGCAATGATGAAATTTTACCAGCAAAAATTATTTTTAATTTCAAAAAGGAAGGGAAAAAAGAACGATTGGAATTTATTGGTGGCTTGTTAAAAGATCAATTTGGATATAAGATTTTAAGTTCTAATGAATTAAAGGAATTGGCAGTTCTTCCTACGAAAGAAGAAATTTTGGCAAGTGTGGTAAATATTTTGAAAGCGCCGATGGTAAAATTAAATTATGCTCTGAAAGGGAACTTACAAAAATTGGTATATATATTTGCGAATGTTCGCGAATAAAAAGGTCCAAAAATTTAAAATTGAAAAGTAGAGGTAGAAAGTAGCAAAAGCCGCGTTTCTACACTTTACATTTTTAATTAAACTTATGGCAGAGAAAAAAGAAGATCAAAAAGAAAAAAAAGAAATAGAAATACCAGAGAATCTGAAAAATATTGTAAAGGAGATCGAGGAATTAAAAGTGGTAGATTTGGCAAAATTGGTAAAGGTGTTGGAGGAGAAATTTGATATTTCAGCTCAAGCACCAATGATGGCCGCTCCAGTTGCAGCAGGCGCAGCATCAGCAGGCGCAGCTGCCGAAGAGGAAAAAACCGCTTTTGATCTAGTTCTTAAAAATCCTGGTGCTTCAAAAATCGCTGTGATAAAGATAGTAAAGGAAATAACAGGGAAGGGTTTAAAAGAAGCAAAGGATTTGGTAGATGCTAGTGAGAAAGAACCTCAAACACTGATGCAAGGAGCAAAAAAGGAAGAGGCAGAAGAGACAAAGAAAAAACTTGAAGAAGCTGGTGCAACAGTTGAAATAAAATAAAAAGTTAAAATAAAAATTAGTCCGCCTATTATTTTATCCAATGGCGGACTAATTTTATTTTTAAAAGCAATTCAAAACTATTATTTTGTTTCAACTTCTATCTCAAATACTTGACTTATAGTAGAAGATAATTGATCTTCTGCTTTTTTATTTATTGAAAGCAAATAAATCTTTTTATCTTGAGGGGTTACCCAAAGATCTATTAGATCTTCAAACTTTTCACTTTGATATTCCACAATTAATTCTCCTTTTTTATTGGTAACTATTACTCTTTTTTCTTCTGGTTCTAGAATATAAAGATAATTATTGTTTGGTGAAGTAAAAATCTTTGTTGCGTTTTTGATTTTAGGAAAAACGTTAGGAGAAGCAATTTCTTCTTTAAGTGACCCCGCAGAGAATCTTTTGACAATGCCATTTTGTTGTAATAAATAAATGTTTCCATCAATAGCAACAGAGACGCCTTCTTTTCCAGCTTTTCGTTCTTTAAACCAAAGAGTGCTGTTGCCCACTTCATTTTCAGAAAATGGATATTTGATAATTTCACCTTGGCTTTGATCAAAAATATAAAAGTTATTTTGAAAATTATCTAATTCAATTGCTGGATTATCTTGAAGATTTATTTCATAAGGGAAAGAAAGGTCAAAAGTTTTTTCATTTTCAAGAGCAATTTTTTTTACATTTGATAAAAAGATCGGCACATTATTTACTACTGTAGCGCCTATTACTCCTTCAGCATTTACTGGAAAAAATATTTCTTTTTTTGTTTTTGTATCCCATTTGTATATTAGGTTAGAAACATTTGAGAAAATATAAATATTATTTTCCACCATTATTATGCCCTGAGGTTCCCATTTTTCAACTCCCTCTTTTATTTCAAAAAGAGGAGAAATATCAGATAAAATTTTTCTTCCTGTTAATTCACTAATTTTGTTTTCAAGATCTTTTTTCAATAAATCAGCTTTTTCTTTTTGTTCTGCAGGCCACGATAAATATTCATCTGTATTTAATAGTTCCAGTGCCTCTCCAAATAAAGACAGCGCATTTTCTTTTTCTCCGTAAATTAATTTATTTTCTGCTTCCTGTTTTTTTTCTTCTACGGTTGAGATGGTGTTTTCAGCAGAAGAGATTTGGAAATTTTTTTGATTTTGGACAATTCCAAACCCAATAAGTCCAATAATTAAAAAACAAAATGGAATTATCACTTCTTTTTTTAAAAGAGTTCTTTTAATCTTTGGCCAGTTAAATTTTATGCCGGTATCTACTTTTTCAAGAGTAATACTGGGTATGGTTTCTTTTTGCTTGGGCGTTGTGGGCTTGCGCCATTTTTTTATCAATATAGGAATCTTTACAAAGAAATTTTTTATTTTTTCACCAGCTGTTTTAAAAAATATTTTAGAGTTCTGAGAAAGGGTTTGAAAATTAGTAGCAATTTTTTCTTTTTTTTCAGGAGAGAGGGAAGGCACCTTTAAAAGAGATTTTTGAGGAGAGAGGGCTGGAGTAAATCTTTCAATGACTTCAGCTGTTTTACCTGTTTCTACCACCAAGGCAACCCCACTTTCATCAGTTTCAATCAGTTCTTTCAATTTTTTTTCTTCAAGTGGAAATAATTGGGCGCCCTGAGTAAGAAGTTTTTCTTTGGAAAAAATATTAGAAGTGGAAAAGATCAAAACATCATCCTTTTTAAGTGCTCCCTGAATTACTGTAGAGAATGGAAATAAAACATCTCTTTCGGGAATTAAATTTTGAACTAGATCTACTACTTCATTAGACCGCAAAATAAAAGCCCGCATTTTTCCCAATAGAGTAAAATAGATGCGATTTTGCACTACACTGGCTACAAAAAAATCAAGATTGCCCAACCAATTAATTCTATCCTCGTTGTCTTTTAAAACCTTATTGGCTTCTTTAAGCGCTAGTTCAAAGGCCTCGTTGGCAGAACGACGAAGTGAGTTGTAGTATTCTCTTTTAATGCGTGAAGCTAAAAGATTTATTAAATAGAAAGATGATTCATCGCTATTTCTTATTCTGCCAAGCATAAAAAGATGGCCTAGTTTTTCTTCTTCAACATTGCTTGGTTCGTAAACAAAGCTTTCACAATAAACAGTGAGTTCTTTTACATCAAACAATAGTTCTTTAATGCGCATAAATATTATTTTAAAGTTAAAATTTTAGATTTATTTTTATTATTATATAATAACTCTTTTTACAGGTTTTGACAATATGTAAGTTTTTTTTTATTATTATATATAGAAAATAATAAATTTTATAATTTTTAAAAAATTTAATATAAAAATTTATTAAATTTTTAAAAGAAAATATATGGAAGAATTAGAAATATTATTTGGTTCAAAAATAAGGCCCCGCATTCTTAAATTATTTTTTCAAAATGAAGGAGAAATTTTTGACGCAAGGGAAGTTGCAGCAAGATGTCAAATTAATATTAGCACAGTTAAAAAAGAATTGGAAAAATTAAAAAAAATTAATCTTCTGCAAAAAAAGACCCGGAAGGAAAAATCAAAAACAATCTCAGAATCATCACGGAGTAAATATTTTTATGGTTTAAATCCAAAATTTTCTCTTTTTTCAGAATTACGAGCATTGATTTTAGCAGGACCTGTAGTTCCTTTAAAAGACATTACTATACTCTTTAAAAGAGAATCAGGGGTGCAGTTAGTAGTGATAAGTGGTGTTCTTTTAAAAGAAGAAAAGGCACCGGTGGATGTTTTAATTGTAAGTAAAAAACCAAAAAAGGCAAAACTGCTCAAAATAATAAAAAAAATTGAAAGTCAAGCAGGCAAAGAAATCAGATGGGCAATGATGACGGTAGAAGAATTTCATTATCGGTTTGAAATCAATGATCGATTCTTAAAAGATATTTTTTCCCATAATCATAAAAAAATTATTGATAAATTAGGAGTTACTCTTTAAGGACGGTTGGCTCAGCGGTAGAGCGCTTCGTTCACATCGAAGAGGTCGCAGGTTCGATCCCTGCACCGTCCACCAAAAAGAGTTTGCAAATTTTTGGACAAGGAAAAAATGGTTTACTTGTTGTGCTTGCGGGCTTAACAGAAAAGAAAGAAGCTGTAAAATTAATTGATGGGATATAATCTTAAGCTGTTTTAAAAAGGGTTCAGCATTTTTAATTATACATATCAATTTTAAAAAATCCTTTTCTGTGTTGAAAAGGAAAAAGGTCAAAATTTAAAAAAGGAGTTTCTAAATTTTAATTAATGAGTTTAAAACGTAAAAGATGGGTTTGATGTTTAAAGCTCCTTTTATAATATATGGATGCAATAACATGGGTTTGGGTTATTGTTATTGTTGTCGTGGTGGGTTTTATCGTTTATTATCTGAGGCAGCCGGAAGAAAACAAAAAAGAGGAGAAAAAAGAAGAGCCAACAGAGGGAAATTCTCAAGATGATAAAACAGTACCGCCCAGTCAAAACGGAACACCAAACAATTAATATTAATAGATAGTTTTTTATTCTTTTGTATTTATGCAAAGAACGCTTATAAAAAATTCTCCAAATTTAATTGGAGAAAAAATTAAAATTTGCGGTTTTGTTTACTCTCGCAGAGATCATGGCGGAGTTGTTTTTTTAGATGTAAAAGATCGGTCTGGTGTCTTACAAGTAGTTTGTGTGCCTGACTTGGTAACAGACGTGAAAGATGAGTATGTGGTGGAAATAGAAGGTGAAATAAAAAAAAGACCGCCCAAAATGTCAAATTCCGAAATAGAAACCGGTGAAATAGAAATGAAAGCTGAAAAAGTAAAAATTTTAAATACTGCTGAAAATTTACCATTTGATTTTAAAGACCTTAAATGCAGATTGCCAAAATTATTAGATTATAGGCCATTGACCTTAAGGAATGATAAGATAAAAGCTATTTTTAAAGTCCAAGAGGAGATTATTGCAAGTTTTCGTAGTGTTCTTAAGGAAATGGGATTTACTCAATTTGAATCACCGGCTATTGTGCCCATTTGTGCTGAAGGAGGAGCTGAAGTATTTCATATCGATTATTTTAAAAATGATGCTTATTTAGCACAAAGCCCACAACTTTATAAACAAATATTAGTGCCGGTGTTTGAAAGAGTTTTTACAATTACAAAGGCATATCGGGCAGAACCCAGTATTACTACACGTCATTTGACAGAATATATTAGTTTAGATGCTGAAATGGGATTTATTGATTCTTGGGAAGAATTAATGGATGTTTGCGAAAACGTGATTAAAAAAATATTCCTTCAAATTGAGAAAAATTGCTCAAAAGAATTGAAATTACATAATGCCTCCTTACCTTTAATAGAAAAAAATATTCCTCGTTTAAAAATGCGTGAAGCCCAAGAAATTATTTCAAAAAGGACCGGCAGAAACCGGCGACAAGAATTGGATCTAGATCCAGAGGACGAAAAAGAAATTTGTCAATTTGTAAAAGAAAAATATCAATCAGATTTGGTTTTTATTACTCATTATCCAACAAAAAAGCGACCGTTTTATACTTATCCTGATCCTGAAAATTCTGATTATACCTTAAGTTTTGATTTGCTTTTTCGAGGATTAGAAGTGGTGACTGGCGGAAAAAGAATCCATCAATACCAAAAATTAGTTGATAATATAAAAAAATGGGGAAATAAGATAGAGGATTTTGAATTCTATTTACAGGCATTTAAATATGGTATGCCACCTGAGGGTGGATTTGCTTTTGGCGCAGAACGAGTAACAAAACAAATATTAGGCCTTCAGAATATTCGCGAAGCTAGTTTATTTCCTCGGGACATGACAAGAATTGATACACGTCTTATTAATAATTCTTCAACTTCGTTCAAGAAATAACAATGTTGTTATTTCTTATCTTTTAGGAGTTATAGGGGGTCTTGACTTTTTTTATTTTTTTTATAGAATAATAGTAGAATGTATAAGGTTATGTATAATAAGAATTGTTTTTTTATATTTGGAAGTGGCTAATATGCCTGTGCTTTAAATTATCTTGAAAAGCCGCTTCCAAGCGGTTTTTTAAATATAAAAAAAGAAATGATTGAGAAGGATAGTTCTTTGACAATTTAAGAGGAAAAAAATAAGTTCTTCAAACATTAAAAGTAGGAAGATGAATTTATTTTCATTAACTTGCTTTTTGATTTGGAGACTACAGAATAAGGGTCTATGGAGGATGCCTTGGGAGATTAAGGCGATGAAGGACGTGGCGTGACTGCGATAAGCCTCGGGGAGGTGTTTAGCAACCTTTGATCCGGGGATTTCCGAATGGGGAAACCCAGCGAGCACAAAATGCTCGTTACCTCGCATTTTGCTTGAAGCACCAAATCATAAACACCAAATTTCAAACAAACACAAAGCACCAAATTCAAAATTCAAAACTGTTTTGAATTTTGGTCATTGTAATTTATAAGATTTGTTTGTTATTTGGAACTTGTGATTTGAGATTTTGAGCAGAATGCGAGGGGCACACCCGCTGAAGTGAAACATCTTAGTAAGCGGAGGAAAAGAAAACAATCTTGCGCTTCGCACAAGGAAATTTCAAACAAACACAAAGCACCAAATTCAAAACTGTTTTGAATTTTAGTCATTGGAATTTAAGATTTGTTTGTTATTTGGAATTTGTGATTTGAGATTTTCTCGCGCGGAGCGCGAGGACATTCCCTGAGTAGCGGCGAGTGAAAAGGGAGGAGCCCAAACCTGGCCGTACCTCACTGCGTTTGGCACGGAATTTACAAATTTTCAAACAAAAATTTTTAGAAATTTAAAATTGAAAATTAGAAATTCCGCCCGAGCATAGCGAGGTGCGGCTGGGGGTTGTAAGGAGATGGTATCAGAACTTTCTCAATTTTTTAAATTGAGAAATTGCTGAGGAAGAATATTTAGGTAAAGTTATTAATCGAATGTTCCTGGAAAGGACAACCATAGAAGGTAAAAGTCCAGTAGATAAAAATAACTTTATGCTTCTTGCCATCTTTCTTGAGTACCTCGGGAAACGAAAGCCCCGAGGGAACCTGGCTGGACTATCAGCTAAGGCTAAATACTTAATCTCACCGATAGTGAACTAGTACCGTGAGGGAAAGGTGAAAAGCAGGGAGGTGATCCCGTTGAAATAGAACCTGAAACCATAGACCTACAAAGAGACGGAGCCTTGTGCTTCACACAAGCAAACTCTAAACTTAAAACCCTAAACTCTAAAGCTGAATCTTTTTTAAGTAAAATAAAGCGATCAAAGAACGAAGTTCCTTTCTTCTCTCAAAAAAGTTTTTGAGTTTTGAAATTTGAACTTTGAAATTATTTAGAGTTTAGAAATTAGAGTTTTCTTGCGTGGAGCGCGAGGTGACGTCGTGCTTTTTGCATAACGAGCCAACGAGTTTTTTTGTCAGTTTGTCTAAGCCCGTTTTAGGGTGTAGGCATAGAGCAATCAAGTGTGAAATTGCGCGATTAATAACTGGCAAATAAAGACCCGAAGCCAGACGAGCTTACCATGGGCAGGGTGAACTCTGTAGAAATACAGAGAGAGGCCCGAACCCGTCCGCGCTGCAAAACGGTGGGATGACCTGTGGTAAGGAGTGAAAAGCTAATCGAGTCTGGTAATAGCTGGTTCTCCTCGAAATAGCTTTAGGGCTAGCGCCTATTATGTTTTCTGGAGGTAGAGCACTGGAAAGAATACTGTGCCTTCGGGTAGGTATTCTTACCAAACTCCGAATGCTGGAAAATTAAAATAGGTAGTTAGACTGCGGGGGCTAAGCTCCGTAGTCAAAAGGGAAAAAGCCCAGACCGTCATCTAAGGTCCCTAAATTTTTGTTAAGTGGAAAAAGAAGTTTCTCTGCTAAGACAGATAGAAGGTTGGCTCAGAGGTAGCCATCCTTTAAAGAGTGTGTAACAACTCACTATTCGACTGCCAAATCTCATTTATGAGACGAGGCGCGAGAAGAGAACTTGTTCTCTTTGAGGGCAGAGGAGCGCTGAAGATTTAACGGGGCTCAAACAAAATACCGAAGATACGGATCCTTGTGCTTAGCACAAGGATGGTAGAGGAGCGTTTTCTTTGCGTTGAAGCCAAAGCGTGAGCTTTGGTGGAGCGAAGGGAAGTGAGAATGTTGGCATGAGTAACCGCAACTCTGCTGAGAAAGCAGAGCACCGAAAATCTAAGGTTTCCTTGGCAATGGATATCAACCAAGGGTTAGGCGATCCTAACTTCGTCACTGAAAAGTGTCGGGGGATGGGTAGTCGGTTAATATTCCGACCCTTCTTTGCTAATTCTGAAGGAGCAACGAAGTGAAGTAGTTTGAGCGGATTATTGGATTTCCGTTCTTTGCTTAAGAAGGTCTTATTGGCAAATCCGTAAGACAGTTTCTCATTTCGATGAGGAACAACTTCAAAAGTTGAGAAAATTCAGAATTGTCTGAAAATTCAAATGAGCTCGCTTCCGAGAAAAACTTCGTAGGATTTATTAGCAAAGTATTCGTACCGCAAACCAACACAGGTAGATGGGTGTAAAAGCACCAAGGTGAACGGGTGATTCCTCATTAAGGAACTCGGCAAAAAAGTGGTCGTAAGTTCGCAATAAGACCTACCTGCCTTGTGCTTCGCACAAGGAAATTCCAAGCACCAAGTTTCAAACAATCTCCAAGCACTAAAATTCAAAACTGTTTTGAATTTTAGTCATTGGAATTTAAGATTTGTTTGTTATTTGGAATTTGTGATTTGGGATTTTCTCGCGCGGAGCGCGAGGTGGGTCGCAGTTAACGTATCTCTGGCGACTGTTTATCAAAAACACAGGTCCCTGCATAACTGGTAACAGGAAGTATAGGGGCTGACGCCTGACCAGTGCTAGAAGGTTAACCTTCCCGGTTGCTTTGTATCTGATTTCAGATATGAAGTGGCTGAGGGAGCGAAGCCCTAGTGAACGTCGGCGGTAACTCTGACCGTCCTAAGGTAGCGTAATCCCTTGTCGTGTAAGTTACGACCCGCATGAAAGGCGTAACGACCAGAGAACTGTCTCAATGAGGAGCCCGGTGAAAATGCAGTGAGAGTGAAGATGCTCTCTACCTGCGACAAGACGGGAAGACCCCGGGAGCTTTACTATAGGTTCTTATTGAATTATTTTTTTGGGTGCGTAGCATAGTGGGGAGGCTTTGAAGCCCTGATTCCGGTCAGGGCAGAGCCGTCAGTGAAATACCCATCTCTCAAAAGGATAATTCTAACCCTGTTTAGGGGACAGTAGGTGCCGGGTAGTTTTAGTGGGGCGCTATTCTCCTAAAAGGTAACGGAGAAGTCTATTAAGGTCAGCTAGTTCCGGATGGAAATCGGAACGATCGTACAAAGGCAAAAGCTGGCTTTACTGCAAGGCGGGAAAGCCGCGCAGTTGGGAAACCAGAGCTTAGTGAACCGACTCATCTTTATAGAACGTGAGAAGATCATCAGACAAAAGTTACCCCGGGGATAACAGGGTGGTAGGGCCCGAAAGTCCACATTGACGGCCCTGTTCGCCACCTCGATGTCGGCTCAAGATATCCTGGGGCTGAAGAAGGTCCCAAGGGTTCGGCTGTTCGCCGATTAAAATCTTACGCGAGCTGGGTTCAAACCGTCGTGAGACAGGTTAGTCCTCTATCTGTCGTAGGCGTTGAGTCTTGAGGGAAGCCGTCCGTAGTACGAGAGGACCCGGATGGACAAACCTCTGGTGTACCAGTTGTCCTGCCAAGGGCATCGCTGGGTAGCTATGTTTGGAAGGGATAACCGCTGAAAGCATCTAAGCGGGAAGCCCCTCCCAAGATTAGGACTCTTAGGTTCCTCGAAGACGACGAGGTTGATAGGCTGCAGGTGTAAGCTCAGTAATGGGTTAAGCCGAGCAGTACTAATAAACCATTTACTGTAGTCTCCAATTTAAAAGGCAATTTAAAAAAGATAAACAGATTCAAACTTCTATTTTTATTTACTTTTAAGTTTTAAGTTTATTGAATGATTATAGAGAATGAAACTGTTTTTGGGATTAAATTTAAAAACATATTCCATATCAATTAAAGCTTGAGGTTTGTATAAGGCGACGATACCGAAGGTGCTCCACCTGTTCCCATTTCGAACACAGAAGTGAAATCCTTCAGGGTCGATGATAGTAGCTTTTGCTGCGAAAGTAGATCGTTGCCCTATACAGACCTTAAGCTTTTTTTACTTTAAATTTGCTATAAGATAAAAAATTTTAATCTTATTTGTCTTATCCTGTTTTTTTAAAAAACTCAATTATTAATGATGTCAGAATTTTCGCAAGGATAATTTATTGTCACAAAGGAAGATGGATAAATTTATTTGACAGATTAAAAGAGATTTAATATTATTTATATATGGACAAAAAAATTGTTTTTTCTACTATTGTTTTTATTGCAATTTTTATTTTTTCAATCTTTGTTCTGTCTGAAGAAAATGCAAATAAAATAGAAAACAATGAGACCTCGCAGCAAAATCAAGAAGCAATGCAACAGTCAATGAATAATGTTGTTCTTTTTTATAGCGATGATTGTCCTCATTGTAAAATTATAGAAGAATATATTGAAGAAAATAATGTTCAAGAAAAAGTTTCTTTTACTCGAAAAGAGGTTTATTATAATAATTTAAATTTAAAAGAACTTCAGATGCGAGCGGAAGATTGTGGTTTGTCAGGCGATTCTATTGGGATACCATTTCTTTGGGATGGAAAAAACTGTTTGATGGGCGAACAGGAAATTATCAAATTTTTTGAACAAAAAATGGCTGAGGGGCAATAAATATGAAAAAGACACTTATTTTTCTTTTTTCTTTTTTAGTGGCTGGATTTCTTTTTGGCAATAAAGCATTGGCTGTTTGTCCATTGTGTACTATTGCTGTGGGCGCAGGAGTTGGCCTTTCTCGTTGGTTAGGGATTGATGATACCATAACAGGATTATGGATTGGTGGATTAATTGTTTCTTTAATTATTTGGACAGATGGATGGCTTGCGAAGAAAAATATTCATTTTTGGGGAAGGACTGTTTTAGTAGTTATTGCTTATTTTGCGTTAGTAATAATTCCTCTTTTTTACTCAGGAATTATAGGCAATCCTTTGAATGCTTTATGTTTCTGCCATTTAGACAAGTTGCTTTTTGGAATTATTGTAGGGAGTATAGCTTTTTGGTGTGGTGCAAATTGGCATTATTACTTGAAAGAAAAAAATAACGGCCATGTTTATTTTCCTTTTCAAAAAGTTGTAATATCTATTTTGCCTTTAATAATTTTAAGTGTTCTTTATTATTTTTTAACAAAATAAATATATGAAAGATAATGATAAAAATCCGATAAAAAATGTTGATGAATTTATTAAAAAAGTGGATGAGATGAAAAAAAAAGATAAGTTTGATTTATCGTCTGATGAGGATTTGAGTATTGCAATAATGAATTTGGTGAGCATTGAGGAGCACTTCTTTTTCACTGGAGCCAAACTTCAAAAGCCTGAATATTATGATATGATAAAAGATGTTCGTGAGATGCGAAAGGAACTTTTGAAAAAAATAGTTAAAGAACCAGAGGGAGAACTGTGGTGTATTTCTAAGCATTTGCTTGCATCTTCAATGCGTTTAATGGAGGTTGGCACAAAACAGTTGGGAAAAGGGAAAAAAGATGAGGCATATAATCTTTTTGATAAGGCATATGATTTATATTCTCTTTTTTGGGGATTGAATTTAAAATTGATTGATGTTGGTGATGTAAAGAAAATTGATGATAAGGCGTTAAATAAACACGATAAAGAAAAAAAGGGATTTTTGGGAAAATTAGGAGAACTGGTTAAAAAAGCAATTGATTGCTGTATAGAATAGATATTTTTAATGATTCGTTTACATCTAGCTGTGCTGTTAAGTAAATTATTTTAATTAAAAAATTTACCTTAAATATATTATCAAACCCCTCTTGACAGAGGGTATTTGTTTTGCTAAAATGGATTAGCAATCAAAGGTCGAGTTTGCTAATAAATAATTCTCGAATTTTCCACGAATGAAACCGAATAAATCTCGAACATTCGAGAAACATTCGATTAATTCGAGCCTTATTCGAGAGATGTTTTATGAACATTAAACCACTTGCAGATTATATTTTGATTGAGCCAATAAAAAAAGAGGAAAAGACAAAAAGCGGGATTTTATTACCCGAAACCGCTGAGAAAGAAGAACCGCAAGAAGGAACAGTTATTGCCGTGGGACCAGGCAAAAAATTATCATCTGGTAAAATATTGACACCAGATGTGAAAAAAGGAGACAAGGTGCTCTTTAAAAAATATGGTCCTGACGAAATAAAGGTCGATGACAAAGAATATCTTATTGCAAAAGAAGAAGATATATTAGCAATTTTAGAATAGCTTCTTAGCTTGCAACTTTTTAAAAAAGTTTAAAAAGCTAAAAAGCTAAAAAGCTTAAAAAATATGGCAAAAATAATAAAGTATTCAGAAAAAGCTAGAGAAAAACTTTTAAAAGGTGTAGATAAATTAGCGAATGCTGTGACCATTACAATGGGTCCAAAGGGCAGAAATGTTGTTCTGGATAAGGGATTTGGAGCACCAGAAATTACCAATGATGGAGTGAGTATTGCCAAAGAAATTGAGCTAGAAGATAAGTTTGAAAACTTGGGTGCAGAGATTGTAAAAGAAGTCGCTTCAAAAACAAATGATGTAGCTGGTGATGGCACTACAACTGCTACTCTTCTTGCCCAAGAATTAATTAGAGAAGGATTTAAGAACGTAACAGCAGGTGCTAATCCTTTGGAAATAAAAAGAGGCATTGATAAAGGAGTAGAAAAAGTTGTGCAACAATTAAAATCTATTTCCAAAAAAGTTTCAAGATTTGAAGAGATGGCTCAAGTAGCTACTATTTCAGCAGAAGACGAAAAAATGGGAAAGTTAATTGCCGAGGTGTTTGATGAAGTGGGTAAAGATGGAGTAGTTACTGTAGAAGAATCAAAAACCTTTGGACTGCAAAAAGAAATTGTTAAAGGAATGCAATTTGATCAGGGTTATGTTTCTCCTTATATGGTTACCAATCCTGATCGTATGGAGGCGGTTTATGATGATCCTTATATTTTGATTACTGATAAAAAAATTTCTTCTTTACAAGAAATTTTACCCTTGCTTGAAAAATTAAGTCAGTCAGGGTGTAAGGATCTTGTAATTATTGCTGAAGAAGTAGAAGGCGAAGCACTGGCAACTTTAGTAATAAACAAACTACGTGGTACATTTAATACCCTTGCCGTTAAGGCACCTGGATTCGGAGACAGAAAAAAAGAAATGCTTCAAGACATTGCTGTGTTAACGGGAGGCCAGGTTATTACTGAAGAGTTAGGTTTGAAGTTAGAAAATACAGAAATTAATCAATTAGGTAGAGCAAGAAGAGTTGTTTCCAAAAAGGAAAACACTACTATTATTGAGGGAAAAGGGAAAAAACAAGATATTGATGCTAGGATTGAGCAAGTTAGAAAAGAAATGGAAACAACTGAATCAGAATTTGATAGAGAAAAATTACAAGAACGTTTGGCTAAGCTTTCAGGTGGAGTAGCTGTGATAAAAGTAGGAGCAGCAACTGAGGTTGAACAAAAACAAAAACAGCAAAAGATTGAAGATGCCGTAGCTGCTACGAGAGCTGCGATTGAAGAGGGAATTGTACCAGGAGGAGGAGTTGCTTTGGTGCGTTGCATTCCCGTACTCGATGAGGTAAAAGTAGTAAAAGAACAAAAAGTAGGACTTTCGATTTTAAAAAGAGTGCTTGAATCTCCTATCCGTAGAATTTCTAAAAACGCTGGTGTTGATGACGGGGTAGTGGTTCAAAAAGTAAAAGATGGTAAAGATGGTTTTGGATTTAATGCTAAAACCAATCAGTTTGAAGATTTGCTAGCTGCGGGAATTATTGATCCAACAAAGGTGGTGAGATGTGCTCTTCAAAACGCTGCTTCAGCAGCAGGTACGCTTTTAACAACTGAGTGTGTGGTTGCTGAAAAACCAGAGGAAAAGAAAGATCAGATGCCTTCACCTATGCCTGAAGGATATTAAAAAGTAGGATATTTTTATAAAACGGCCCTTAAAAGGGCCGTTTTTGATTATTTAAATTTTTTAAAGTTATTTTTAAAGATAAAAGTTACCTTTTAAAAATCATTTTTTTTGAAGAATTTTAATAAACTCTTCTGCCATTTTTTGCCAAGTAAAATTTCTACCGAATTGATACATTTCTTTTCTTTTTTTCTCAATAATTTTCGGATTTTCTATTAAAAAAGCAATTTTTTGAGCAATAGAATCACTATTTTCAAAATCTATAAAATATCCTCTTTCTTCGTCTTCGCCGATTATTTCTTTGGCATAGGGGAATGGTGTGCTTAAAATACAGTTTCCAGTAGTAGCGGCATTGGCAAGGACTCCGCTTGAAATTTGTTCTCTTACTAGATAAGGGATTAAAAAAAGATCAGCCATTTTTAGATAATCGATAAGTTCCTCTTCCTCAAAATATTTATTAACAAACTTAACATTGTCTGCGGCTTTTGCCTTTTTTGTTTTTAATTGAAGATCGCTATAATAATCTTTTTCTGCTAATTTAATTTTGACTGGATGAGAAGTGCCTGCAATAATATAAAGTATATTTGGATGTTTATCTTTCAATTTTGCTATTGCTTCTATGGCATAATCAATTCCTTTTGATTTTGTAATAAGCCCGTAAGTTAAAACAATAAATTTTCCTTGAAAACCGTATTTCTTTTTTAATTCTTCCTTGTCTTTTTGCTTGGGATAGGGAATATCATATCCGCCATGATGAACGATAGAAATTTTTCTTACAGGAATTTTACATTCTTTTTCCAAGATTTCTTTGCCACTTTGGGTGGTAGTAATAATATGCTTACTTATATTACCAATGTTTTTTATAATATTTAAACGAAACTCTCTTCTTTTTGAGGTAGGTATAAGAGGGATTGTATGGTAAAAAGAAACAATAGGAACCTTCAATTTTTCTAATAATTTTAAAACGAATATGCCATCAAATCCTCCAAAAAGGCCATATTCATGCTGTAAAAATAAAACATCAGCTCCGCACTCATTAATATAATTTGCAGTTTTTTGATAAGAATCTAAATCTTCTTGTTCTAGTTCCCATTTTACTGTAGCTAGGTAATCTCTTTTTGGTGCATTTTTTTCATTAATAGCAATTACTTTTTGATCTATATTAGGGTTTACTTTATAAACTGCATTAATAGTGTTTTGAGTAAAATCGGCTATTCCACATTGTCGTGGCGGGAAAGAAGAAAGATATAAAACCTTAAGATCATTTTTTTTCATAGTTTTTTATACCATCTTTAAAAACTTTGAGGTATTCTTTTGATACTTTACTCCAAAGCATTTTTTGAGCAGTGGTATAGGCCCTTTTTTCAATTTTTTTTCTTTCCTCAGGATGGGAAAATATAAAATCTATAGCAGAAAAAATGCTTTGAGAATCTTTAAAATTAATAAATATTCCTCTTCCGTCTTTTAACATTTCCTTGGCGTACAAAAAAGGCGTAGAAACAACCACCTTGCCACAGCCAAGAGCATAAGCGATTACCCCACTTGATGTTTGTTCTGGTACAAGATAAGGAGTAATAAAAACATCAGTTGCCAAGAGATAAGTAATAATTTCTTTAAATTTTAAATAGTGGCTATTGAAATATATATTTTTATCTAAAAGACCGGTTTTTTTTGCCTCTTCTTTTAAAAAATTATAATATTCTTTTGGCCTATTAGGATGTGACTCACCTAAGATCAAAGCGATAGCTTCTGGATATTTCTTTACAATTTCTGGCATCGCCCAAATTAAATATTCGAGTCCTTTCTTTGGTCTTATTAATCCAAAAGTAGAAATAATTTTTTTGTTTTCAAGGCCGATTAATTTTTTATATTTTTTAGGATTTTCTTTTTTAACCTCTGGTACCCCATGAGGGATTACGGCAATTTTTTCAGAAGAACAATGGTATTGCGATTCTAAAATATCTGCCATCGGTTGAATTATTACTATTATTTTGCTGCTTAAGGATATGATTTTTTCTGTTATAGTTTTATAACTTTTATCTACAACCTCAAGAGAATTTGGTTTTTCCAGCGCAGAATAAATCATATGCATTGTAGTAACTACAGGTTTTTTCAAATGTTTAAGAAAATCAATAATAAATTCTCCATTTTTTCCTCCAAACAAACTAAAGACATGTTGAAGATTTACTACATCTATTTCCTTGTTTTTATTTATTGCATTTGCTGCTTTTATGTATGTTTCTTTTTTTTCTTGTGAAATTGTTGCTATTACTCTTTTAGAATAATGATATTTTTTTTGAGGATCATTGATAGCCACAATTTTGATATTTGTGTCAGGAGCAATTTTTAAGATATTTTGTTTCAAACTAGAAGTATAAGTAGCGATGCCGCATTTTCTTGGCGAATAGCTTGATACAATACATATTCCTAAAGAATTTTTATTCATATGTTTTTAAATTAAAAAATTATAAATGATTAAAAATTAGAAATTAAGTACTGCTACGCCCGTACTTTTGTCAGCTCCACCATAATATAAAAGCCATTTTCCTTTAAAAAATACAAGACCGGTAGCAAAAATTACATTATTTACTTTTCCATATTTTTCCCAATATTCTATTGGCTCAAGAATTGGTTTTCGAGAGCGTTTCAATAATTTCGCAGGGTTGTTTTTATCAAAAATAGCCCAACCTGCTGAGAATTTTCCAGCAGCATTTTTACCATTATAAATTAAAAGAATCCCTTTTTTGATTAAAATGGGAGGCGGGCCAGGCTCAACCAAATAATTATCAAAAAAATTTCCTTTTCTTGCAGTAAAAATTGGTTTAGCGTCAAATTTCCATTTTTTTAAATCTCGAGAAAAGGCAATTTTGATTTCTTTACCTCCAAAATACATTACATATTGGTCTTTGTGTTTGTAATTTTGAACAACCGCTCCGGATTTTTCATTGTCAATTAGCGGGAATTTTTGCCAGGAAATCAAATCTTTTGAAAGGGCCCCCATTAATTTTATTTTATAATCTCCATTTTTATCTTTTCCTTTGTAGGCAGTGTAAGTAAGAAAATAGTTATTCTTATCTGTTTTTATTACTCTTGGGTCTTCGCATCCCATTTTTTCGTATTTTTTTTCTGGTTTTATTACTGGGTTTTTGGGGAATGGTTTAAAAGAAAAGCCATTCTGGCTTGAAAAAAGATTAATTTTAGATATGGTTTTATTTTCGTGTCCAAACTCACTTCGACCCAGCAAAAAAACCTTTTCTTTTCGAACAACAGTTGTGGGGTTATAAATCGAGGACTCTTTTTTTTCTAAAGAGGGGACGATGATTGGATTCCCTTTGTATTTTTTAGCGCTTAACATTTTTTAAAAAATTATTAAACTTCTCCTTTCTTAATAGCAGAAAGCAATTCTTTTAAACTGCAGGTAGCAACTCCAATAACAGTATCGGCTCCGCCATAATAAACAAAAAGAGTGTCTTTTATTACTACAGCACCGCAAGTAAAAACTACATTAGGGACAGCTCCTTCTTTCTCATAAGGCTCTTCCGGTTCTAAAATCCAATTCTTTGAACGATAGAGAATTTTTTCAGGATCTTCTTTGTCAAGAAGCATTACGCCTAATCTATAAATACGTTCTTCTTTTTTCCCATCTTTTTTCTTTTTTTCTCTTCGAGAAACTCCTCGTCTGTCTATACCATGATAGATTAAAAGCCAACCATCTTTTGTTTCAATAGGAGGAGCGCCTGCTCCAATTTTCCAAGAGTCCCAAGAATTTTCCCTGGGAGTTGCTATTACTTTGTGGCCAATCCATTTAGGTGGGAAAGGTGTTAAATTTTTTGTATAAGCCACATATATTGATGGTTCAATGCGATAAAAAAGCACGTAATATCCATTAATTTTTTTGGGGAACAAAACGCCGTTCTTTTCTGGTTCAAAAACATCTGGTAATAAAAGATGATCAAATCTTTTCCAATGAAAAAGATCATCGCTTACAGCCATAGCAATATTGGTTTTCTCTTCTTTAAATAACGGGGGAGCATTATAGCCAAGATAAGCAGTATATAAAAGATAATATTTACCATCGATTTCAGTAATTCTAGGATCTTCGCATCCTGCTGGCTCATACCATTTTTTTGGTTCTAAAATTGGTTTTTCGTACCTTTTTTCTATTGTTACGCCATCATTTTTTAACACACACGCTCCTAATCGTGAAATAGGATACCCATCAATTTCGTCTTCACCCATTGCACGATAAATAAGGTGCACCTTATTATCTTTTAAAGCTGCAGCTGGATTAAAAACCATCTTTGATTCCCAGGGATGTTCTTTTATTGGTGTTAAGATTGGGTTTTTAGAATAACGTTGAAGTTTAAACATAAAATTTATTTTACTTCCAAAATACTTCGTATTCTTTTTACTCTTCTTTTTGTTTGCAATTTATCAATACAAAGAAGGAAATAAATTATAGTTTTTAAATTTTTGAGTTAATTTCACAAATCTTTCCTAATTTTTATTATATCAAATTTATGTTTAAAAGCAAAATAAAAATGAGCATTTTTATATCATGCTCAAGATATTTTTATAATTTAAATAAATAAAGGTTATAATTGGATCCGATTTATATCCCAATAGACATAGGGATCCGCTTCTATTTTTATCGTTAACTTTTTCTAATAATAATTAGAGGTAATAATTAGAGGCCTAGATAAGTAATAATGTTGTTACTTTCCAAATCATTAAATAATTGTTGATGTTTGCTTAAAATTGAAATTTAGAGTAAAATTTATTTACTGGTGGGGTGCGCCGAATTGGCAAGGCACACGCCTGGAAAGCGTGAACCTCGAAAGAGGTTTGCAGGTTCGAGTCCTGTCCCCACCGCCAATCATAAAAAGATGTTGCTGGCTCGCCAGTCGATTTTAGGCGCAAAATTGAATTTTTTGTCTTTGTTTCGTGAAGCGGAACGCCAAAAGCGGGTTTTTTCGAATTTTATTGATTAAATTCATTTCATTTGGTACTATTACATTAGAGACAAAATTCTAATATACTACAATACTACTGAAACTTTATTTGACAAGTGGAAAAATTATCAGCGAAAATATTAAGAAACTTCGCAACAAACTCGGCTTAACGCAAGACGATTTAGCCAAGAAGGCGGATATTAAATACACCATACTTATGAAGGTCGAAAGTGGAGCAATTAATAAGCCAAACGTTCAAACTATGGCGAAAATTGCTAAGGCGTTGGGAGTAAATATTGAAGACTTAATAAGATAATATGAACAAAGCTATTTTAAGCAAACAAATAAATGTAGAGGTAATCGATAAGCTTAAAAATGATTCAAAAGCTTTTTTATCTTTTTTACAAAACCAAAGTGATGGAGTTATTATTTATGTTTTAGAAAAACTTGGTAGATTAGAAAATGATTATAGTAAAGAACCATTACAAAATTTACTAAATCACTCAAATGAAAATATTAGAGCTTTATCAATAAAAAATTTAGCAAAAATTAAAGATATTAACCTTTTACCCATTTTCATTAAATACGCAAGCGCCGATGAAAGTACAATTGTAAGGAGAGAAGCAGTTTCTGCCATAGGGAGACTTAGAAATGAGAAAGCCATTCCTGCTTTAATTAATTTTTTAAAAGATAAAGATCCAAAGGTTGTAATGCAAGCAATAAGAGGTTTGCTTGTATTTTCTTATAAATCAAACATAAAGAATGAATTAAAGAAACTGCTAAATCATCCTAACGAGTTAATCAGAGAAGTTATTAATAAAGAAGTCAACGGAGTTCAATACCAATCAAAGAGTCAACAAAAACACGACGAATTCCCCAAGTTTCTAAAAAATATAGTAGTTCATGGAGATGTGCAAGAAATAATAAAATATGTGCCGGATGAATCCGTTCATTTAACTTTTACGTCGCCACCTTATTACAATGCAAGGGATTATTCAATTTATCAAAGTTATGATGAGTATTTAGATTTTTTAGAACGAGTTTTTAAAGAAGTTCATCGTATTACCAAAGAAGGTAGGTTTTTTGTCCTCAATACATCGCCAATCATTATTCCAAGAATTAGTAGGCAACACGCTAGTAAAAGGTACCCTATACCATATGACGTACATTCATTATTAATAAAAATGGGGTGGGAATTTATTGATGATATTGTATGGGTTAAACCTGAGGCAAGTGTAAAAAATAGAAATGCAGGATTTTTACAACATAGAAAGCCACTGGCCTATAAACCAAATGCTGTTACTGAAATGTTAATGGTCTATCGCAAGAAAACAGATAAATTGATTGATTGGAATATAAGACAATATGACTGGGATAAGATTGAAAAAAGTAAGGTGCTTGAAGAATACGAAACTACAAATGTTTGGCGTATAGATCCGACGTTTGATAAAATTCATACTGCTGTTTTTCCACTCGAACTTTGCAACAGAGTTATTAAATTTTATTCTTTTGTAGGAGATTTGATTTTCGATCCATTTGCAGGCAGCGGAACATTAGGCAAAGCAGCGTTGAATCTAAATAGAAATTTCTTTTTAACAGAAAAAGAATCTAAATATATAAATAGAATTAAAGAGGAATTAAATAAGCTGGGTAATTTATTTAATCAAGTAGGCCAACCAAAATTTGTTAGCCTTCAAGAATTTATTACTTTAACAAAGAGAAAAATATGACAATAACCGAACAAGTCGCACAAAACATAATTAGGAAATTATTAAAAGGAGAAGACTACAGAATAGAGGTAGTTACTTTAATTAACGCCGAATTTTTACAGTTTGCAATAGATTTTTTTAAAAGAGTTGTTGATGCAAAATTAAAAAACCAAAATATAACTGTTGACTGGTATAAAAAAGAATTTCTTAATCCAGAACTACCAGCTAGAGATATTGCCATTAATGCCGGATTGAATAAAAAAACGATTCATAATATGTTTAATTCTTCAACAAAGGAAATAGTTATAGATGCATCAAATGAACATTATGATTCTTTGTATGAATCAATTAAAAATCTTGTAGAAACAGAATACGACCTTGATCTCACATTAACCATTAAATTTAAGGGGGTAAGTGTTGATTTAAATATAAGCGAAAGTTTAATAGTAATAAATACTCTTGCAGTAAAACGGGCAGAGTTAAGGGGTGGCTTATGGAGTACTGCCGGTAAAAGAGTAGAAAAACCACTTATGCAAACATTGTGCAAGTTGTACGATGTGGACGAGAGCAATTATGTTATAAAAATTAAAGGTAAAGTCATAGAAGATACTGACTTTGAGAGAGAGGTTGACTTTTATTTAGTTGAAGGTAAAAACTTATACAAATGCGAAGTTAAATTAATGGGAAGAGGAAATCCAGAAAGTGCCGATGCTGTTATAGCGAGAGATAGTAAGGTATTTGTAGCTGATAAGCTTTCAGAAACAAATAAGAGGCAGCTAGATAGTTTAGGCGTTGAATGGGTTGAATTAAGAAGTAATAGTAGGTTCCAAAGATTCGAGACTGTACTTGATAATTTGAAAATTCGACGCGGCACATTACCGCAAAACGTGGATCAAAAACTGAAAACAATTTTCAAAGAAATTTTTGAATGAAAAGTAGAATGATTTAACAGAACAAAGAATAAAACATCTTTATAGAAACATGTAATTTTATTTCCGAAAGAATTTGCTGCCAAACTTGAAATCGTCCTTTTCGCTTTCGCTTTCGGGCGAGGCGGGCGGAAAGGGGGTTTGGTTTTTGCCCTTCTGCCCGCCAAGCCCGCTAATAAAATAGGTTCGGATTTTAACCAAAGCATACCGCCAATTTGATTTTTACTTTTTATTTTTTTTCATTAATAATCTTAATTGCTTTTCCGTTAATTAGGGCATCAGAAATTTTTTTATAAGCAGAAGATAGAATTCTTTGAAAGGTGCTTTGCGAGGTATTCATTTTTTTAGCGCACTCTATTTGCTCTAATCCTTCAATATTTTTTAATCTTAAGGCCTCTATTTCTTCAAGCGATAAACTAACAACTTCTAAAAACTTCATCGGCACGCCTTGAGGCTTAAAATAAGTTATATTTGGATTAAATCTAATTTTTCTACAAAGTTTTGGTCTTGGCATAAGATTGATTACTATTATATTTTATGATAAATTATATTTGAAAGAAGGATACCCAGCCCCTTTTTGCAAAGAGGCCGGTTCCTCGCCTTTCTTGCCCGTTGCAAACTTGTTTTGCTTCGGGTTTTTATTTTTGCTGATCCTTTAGAGCAGATATTTCCTCTCGAATTGCGACCAGTTCTTCTTCAAGCATTTTTTCTTCTTCTTCCAAAGCGGCCAGTTCGTTTTTAGGTGAAACGAATCTTCTAAATCCGTAACCAGAGCCACCCCAACCACATCTCATTCCAGCACCACAAGGACCTAAGCCCCAGCCAGTGCCGGGACCATAACCCCAAGGACCAGTTCCGTCAAATCTTGGCATAGTTTTTATATTTCCTTTTTAAATTTTTACCGATAGCCTCGACCTTTTGTTGGCTATCTGTTTTGAGTATATATTCAAAATAATTACTTGTCAAGAGTTTTGATTCAGTATATAATCAATTAAGAATTTACCGCCAAAAAGAAATTCGCAAATATGAGAAAGAAAAATAAAATTATTTTAATCGTTTCGTTGCTAATTTTAGTTTTATTTATGTGGGCTCCTTGAATGAATAATAAAGCCATTTATGATAAAGTATTTCAGCAGAAAGCATACAAAGACGGAACGATGGGTTGGTTAATTCAACCGGATAGGACAAAAGAATACACTTTAATTTGCGATTATAATGTCTTGTGGGTTCCTTTTGGAAGATATGTTGGTCGTAAAGGAAGTTATTTTGTTACGTTTTTTGGAAAGATTTTATAATTTTGAGGAATATTCCCCGAAACCAAAACATTCGGCATAAATGCCTTATAGAATTTTAAAATTAAAAATTAGAAATTAAAAATTTAAAATTAAATTGCTATGTCTCTTTCTATTGGA